>NZ_CP036136.1 GCF_018742245.1 Bacillus mycoides | reverse complement strand
TGTATTCTTTGTACAAAAAAAGGATGTCATTTTTCAAGAAGGAAATCCGATACCACTCGCAATTGCTATGTCAAAGATGATCCTTACAGATAAAAATATAATGGAAGTACAAAAGGACGATATTTCCGATACCTATTTAGTAAAACGAGGGGAACTAGAGCCCTATATTGAAATGAAAGAAAAAGATGGATGGGAATTTTTAGACAGAGATATATATAGAAATGCTTTAGCATTTCAAAAAGGAGATGTAATAGAAAGTGTTTCTTATAGATATTTCACACGGTATTATACAATTATTGGTTCCTAATATAAATAGATATATTGACTTCCGCTAACGATAATTATGTAAATGAGCTATCCAAATGGACGGCTTATTGTTTTTTTTGCTTAGCGTGATTTTTTTCCAAAATGCTGGCGGTACCCCTAATTTAAAAAATGCAACCAAACGATTACATTTCTCGCCCTCTCATCTCATGCATTGCTCTTTGCTTTTTCCAACGCTCATGATCTTGCTCACCTTCAACATCATTCACCATATCTTCAGGAACAATCTCTTTTCCCTTTTTATAAAATTTAGAAGCATATGTAACACATCGATTCCAAAAATTAGCCCCGTTCTCAACAAGTTGCTCCATTCGCTTTCTAGCCATCTCCATCATTTTCTGCATTTCACTGATTTTTTCTTTTTGATCCGCATTCTCTTTAGACAAACTATCATTCTCATCACTCATTTTTTTATTTCGGTTCACCAATTGTGGGACAAGCTCATTCTGTTTCTCTAGCTTTTCAAATTCTTGTCGTTCTAAAATCACATATTTTTCTTTAGGAACATGCTCTGACTTATACGTTGTAATTTGCTCTACATGTGTTTCCTCTGTTTTCTCCACAAGATTTTCTTTCTTTTTCTCCAACTGGATCACATCATACTCTAAATCAATTAATTCATCTTGCTTTTTATCAATCGAGTTTTCAAGAGTTTCTAACTCTCGCTGCAACTCTTTATATTCATGATGGTCCTTAATCTTATTCGTCCCAACTTCTTTACGGCCCAAGTGACGTTCATTCATCATTTTTTCAACGAATGCAATTTCTTGATTCCTAAAAATCTCAAACAAATCAAAACTACTACCAGCTTCAGACGTCATATTTTGCTGTCTAAGGGCTTTATCAAAAGACGGTTGCACTTGTACCCCTCTTTCGTATCCAGAAGCCACAGGAACGACGTTAACGTGCAAATGAGGGGACGATTCATCGTTATGAATCACTGCGTTATAAATTTTGAGATTTGGATTTCTTTCTTCAAAATGCTCCACATACTTTTCTAAAATTTCATTCGCCTTATTCCATTTTCCCTCTCGATCATCACCTTGAAAGTCTTTCATGTCTCCAACTTGGATAATAAATTCACGTTGTGTTTCTAACTTTTTATCCTTCAAAACCTTCGAGTAATAATTTTTAATCACTCTGTCCTTACGTTTTTGTTTTGCGTTGTATTCCTCAACCGCTTCTCCAAAAACGTCCTCATACATTTCTTTGATATCTTTTCTAACTAACGTTTTATTCAAATGAGTTCGCTCGAAATCAATATGATTGTGCCACTCATTTTCTTTTTCTGTTTCAGATAATTCTCGATTGTTATGTTTCAACGAAGTATTCTTGGTTGATTTTTTGAATGAAATACTCATCGTATTTTTGTAATTAATCTTCATAAACCACACTCCCAAACTAAAAATCTATCATAGATATATATATGTAATGGCACAGTGGACAATTAAAATTTGAATATATATACCATACCATGTTTTTGTTACTTTTAGACAAAAAGTAACGTTTTCGTAATAGTGACATTCCGCTTCGCTCCCATATCACTATTAAAACGCTCTACGAGGTTGTGTCGGCATATGCCGAGTCACGACGAAGCGTGACGAAGACCTTGGGGGATTCGCCCCCAAACGACGACCAAGGGAAGTCCCTTGGATAACAATAAAAACATCCCCCACCAACCTCCCGCTCATGGGAGGCTACCTCGTCGGTGGGCAACCTTCAAACGTTTGTTTGAAGGAACACAAGAGATTACTAGGCTAGTGGTACCGGTCAACTCCTTATTCTCGTTGCTTCGCAACTGCGATACCGTTTGACCTACACAGCCACAGTGCCACCGCTCCGGAGATAACGAATCCGTAGCGATTCCCTCTCCTCCTTGCATACTGACACCTTAGATCCATCGTCACTTTTTTTCGTGACACTCATAAAAACACTATCCCTTTATCCATATGGGTTCCCGCTGTCATGCATTTTGTCCTCGCCAATCTTCGCTATATTTTGTAGCCTATTTGTAGTACAAAATATGCAACTTGTCACTATTACGAAATATTTTTCGTTTATTGTCAAATAATCTGTAATACAAAGCGACCTACAAATGACCACAGATGGAATAGCATACAAAACACATACAACCTCAAAAAATAAGTTTTCTTTAGCATTTGTGTTACAATAAACATAAAGACGGGAGCTGTTTTTCGGAGTACGCTCGGCTAAAAAAAAACCGATACTAGACGGGGAGTAGTTTTTCGGAGTCCACTCGGCAAAATAAAAAACCGATAATGATTTGTAAAATTGGAGTACCCATGCCATAAGTTGGGACAAAAAAATTGGTGTCGCCTTACCGTAGTAGGCACTAAAAAATAAAAAAAGAACCAACTGTTGTACAAAGTTGGTTCTTTTTTTATTTTTTATTAAACATTTTCCAGGTTTCAAACAGTCGTAAATAGTCGCCTATGTCCGTATACACTACATTTTTCTCTTTAACGAATGAAGTGAATTTAGCAATTACTACTTCTTCTTCAAAAAATGCCAAAGCTGCATGACAATCTTGCCAAACTTTATGTTGTTCTAAATCAATCATTGAATCCTGTGTACTTTCTTGATCTTCTTCTGTCCTCCACGCTTCAAACAATTCCCCTATCTCACCTGTTGTTTTACCACTAATCAGAATGTCTTCGCCATACTTCGCTAAGAATCGCTCAGTCTCATCAGTTGTTGCTTCAATTTTCACGATACGAAGGGTTAACATCAAGATTTCGATTGGACTACGCTTTTCTACTGGCGGTTTTGGAGTTGGTTGTTCTTCATTCAACCAACTCGGCACATGCTCTTTTCGTATCGGTTTCGCCTGATTATGTATTCTTGTTTTCCCTTTAAAATCATGTTTAATGGCTGTTTTTTTCACATAATCGTCTTCTTCGTTTTTAGAAAGTATTTTATTCTCACAGACTTTGAATGAAAATTCGAACCCGGTTACAGGTGCGGTAGTATATTTTCCTTTTTTGACTTTTTCAATGCTTAAAAATTTAAGGATTGAGTTGCCTAACTCATCTTTTTCAGTTAATTCTTTCTGGACTATTGTTAAGATTTTTTGATCAATGTGACTTATTTTATAGCTTTTCGGAACAGACATTTTTTCTCGAAAATCATCCAGCGAGACTTTCCAAAAACCACTAGACTTAAACTGCATTAAATAACGAAAAAGCTCTTTAGAATAACTACTGCGTAACGAAAGAATCGTATCTAATTCAAATCGTGTAAATTGTCCGTTCCCTAAAAGGTTATTAAACCATGGTTGGAAAAACCTTGATACTTCAACAGTTACCCCATTATCGTCAACATCAAAAGTAGGGAATAAAACAAACATAACGAATCCGCCGTTTTCTTTGACTAAATGAGTCTTTAAACTCATAACTTTTTCACTCATGACATACATGTCTTCTTTAAATGTCTTAATTGTACTATTTCGTTTATCGTAATTCGCTAGGCTTATGATTTCTTCTCTAGAAAAATAGATTGTTTCTCCGCCTTTATCTTTAACTTTACTAGCTAACGCCCAAAATAAATCCATATCTACAGGTCTTAAATTCCGTAAAGGAACATTATTCATTTCATTGTGATAGCGTACAATCTCATTTGCCATAAAACATGCTCCAATCCTATTAATACTTGAATAATACATCTACTTAGACACTGTCGTCAACAATACGGTGTCTAAGTACTCGAAATTTAGTGTCTAAGTACTCGAAATTTAGTGTCTAAGTACTCGAAATTTAGTGTCTAAGTACTCGAAATTTAGTGTCTAAGTACTCGAAATTTAGTGTCTAAGTACCCCTGTAGTCCCTAGAGCCCCAAGGGATACAGCGTCCCTAAAAGGTATTTAAAAAGATATATTAAAAAGATATATTAAAAAGAGGTTCTAGTTTTTACCCGAAATTTAGTGTCAACTAACTTAAAAAAGGGGTACCGCCAGCATTTTTGAAAAAACCCACGCTAAAAGCATGCAAGATTTTATACAGTTTTTCGGCTAATTCAGTAACAAACGAGAACCCTAAAACCCGCGCCAGGATAGGAATGTATAAAATCATGCATAGTATAATAAACAAATAAAAAGCGAAATCCTTGTTATATCAATGGATTTCGCTTTTTATTTGCTACCGATAATGAGACGTTATGTTAACTTCACATGAATAAGATATACATCAAAAATAGTTCTATCAAAATAAATCACTTATGATAGAATGGAATTAAAAGGAAAAGGAAGAACTTAATGAAATTAAAGATATTTTTCATAAGTTTATTAGTGATATTCAGTATAGCATG
>NZ_CP036135.1 GCF_018742245.1 Bacillus mycoides | reverse complement strand
CTTTTTCACCTCCTACCTATAAATTCAGAAATAAATGTCAAAACACTATAAAATATACCAATTTTGATTATACCAAATCGAAATTTGCTGAAATGCGTCCCTTTAAGAGAAAAAACAAAAAGATGAAACGCCCTTTAATCCCTTGTGTATCAAGGGGTTTCAGGCTTCCTGTAATTTTTTTTATGGACATGATATGGCTATGGATTTTCATATTGTTAGAAAAGAAGGGAAATAGCAAAAAAACCTTGTAAACATGATTAAATCAACAGTTATATCGATTTTCAAAAAAATAAAAGGGACATGATATGGCTATGGATTTTCATGTTTATAATTGTGAATTGAACAGATGAAACCCTTTAAACAGTGATGTTAATGGGTTTTATCTGTAATTTTATAATTACAAAAGGAACATGAAGTGGCTAGGCGAGTTTTCATGTTTGGTTAAAAAAGGGGACATCATACAGCTATGGATTTTCATGTTGCATAAATACATGAAAATAGAGTTAGAAACGTGTAAAGCCTTAATATGAAAGGGTTTAAGGGGGTTTTCACCTAAAAAAAAGGGACATCATATAGCTATAAATTTTCATAACTAATAGTATAGGTGTAGTAGAAAAGCTTATATATCAAGCTTTAAGCACTTTTAGAAAAAAATTTCGAGTTAGTCAAAAGAGTTACATAATGTCATTTTTGTTTCATGTTTTGATGGAAAGGGGAATGATATGGCTATAAATTTTCATTTTGATGAATTTGGGGTGTTCGAAGTAACATTAATATTTTAATTCTTACATTTTTTCACTTTCACTTCTCCTTAAAATGTAAGAGGTACTTTAGAGAGAGTGTGGATTTGAAATAAAGTCACGATCTTTTTTTAAATACGATCTTTTCTTTTGTTCATTTATTAAGGTTAATGACATTATTTCGATTAAACTTTATCTTAAAGCTACTGTAACTATGTTTTTAAGGTGAAATTAGAGCGAGATGAATAAAGTGTCGAAAATATAAGAATTTTTTGTTTTTTTGTTGATTTATGTTATTTTTAATGTTAAACTCATAACAACAAAGAAAGAGTAAACGAAAACCCTTAGCGAATAAATTATCAGAATTTTCATTCTTTTTATCGGTTTACTCCATGTGATTTACACGTTTGTGTATTGCTTTTCCACTCTTTCTTTGTTTTTTATAACAGTTGGAACTTCTATTATAAAAATTATTGTTGTTTAGGGGGGATAGCTAATAGTTTGGACATTTAATGAAGAGTTTTTATTACAATGGAGTGGATCCAGAAAGAGGTGAAAAATAAGAAATTTGGATGTTAGTTTTTTAATTTTAGAAAAGGAAGAATAAAAATATAGTGGACATACAATTACAATAAAGGAATGCAGTATAGATCAGTATACTTGCATTCCTTTGCTATGAAAATGTATGGTGTTTGTTTAAGAAAGATACGATATTATAAATTATACTTTGTATCGGCATTTTGATCTATTTATTTATACATAACAATTAACGGATAGTTGTATTTATAAATAATATTACTGAAAATCTAATAGAAAAAGAGCTAATGGTTGAAAGATAGGTTATTGTATAAGTACTTGTATAATTGCTATTTGGATTTTACAAATCGATTCAGTCTTGTATAATCAGTTACAGAGTGGACTATAAGTATGCAAACTAGAGCCCTTAACATGTTTAGGGTGAAACGAAAGAATTGAATATTATGACTTTATTTCTAGTTTTATAAAAAGGAACATCATATAGCTAATTATTTTCAAATTAAGATCAATAATAACTAAATGTATATAAGGAGCCGAATTTAAATGGAAGACGTTCTACAATTGTTTAGAGACGCACTATCAATAACTGAACAACTGTATAAACAAGATGAGCAATTGTGGCATAAATGGGTTTCCTATTATGTTGATGTTGAAGCAGATCAAAGTAAAATTGTGACTTCAGAATACCTTTCTCCATCATTTTCAATGCTTGTACAGTGGTTAGAGCAACAACAAAGAAAAGGTGTTTCTCCTCTAGATATATTTAAAAATATAGATACTTACAGATTAATTATTCATGAGACCATAGGTGTCTTTATTGAACAAGAGTTTCGTAAAAATCAGACAGCTAGTACTATAGTGCATACAGCAACAAGTGAATCAGATGCGAACATAGTGAATGAAAACTATTTAGAAGTAAATAACTCCGCGGTCTATTATAAGTTAAGAGATGGAATAGCTAAAAATCAATTTGAAGAAGATGAAAACACACGGTTAAAATCTTATCCTATTGAAACAAAGGATAGTAATGGAGTGGCACAGCTTTCCTCTCATAAAGATGAAGATCTAAAGTTAACGAATATTGAAGAGACAGCAAGATGGAATACATTAGTAGATGGTGTAATGAGTAATATGGATGATCTAACTGCAGATTGTTTAGATACCATCACGATTCAATGGTTGAATGAAGCAAAATCGCCTGATGAATTTATTGATTTTTCATATGAACAAGTTTTAGAAATGTGCAGTATTTCAAAGGCTAAGGCAAATGGTGTCGAATATTATAGGGTAGAAGATAAAATTAAAGTTGCGAAGCGGATTGCGGCCCTAGCGAGTATTTTTATATATCTAAATGATGACAATGAAGTAGTCGTATTAAATGATCGCGCTGAAACAGGTAAGCATTATGAAGTAAAACGCGAGGTAATCAAAAGACTATTTGTATTAGATTCTGTAGTTCTATGGAGAGATAAAAACACAAACGAATACATGGGGATAGAATCGTGTCGAATCAAACCGGGAAGTTTCTTATCCGGATATCTATATGGATCTAATAGTACTACCGCATTATTATCAAAAAAGGCACTTGAATATAATAGTTATAGACACAAATATCATAAAAGATTAATTCGATATTTGACATGGCAATGGAGAATACGTCAAATGTTTTCTAGCTTACAAAGACCTTATTCTATAGGTGGAGATAAAGGTTTGTTAGCAGTTATGGGTATAAACCAGAAACAAAAACCTAATCGTATTCGCGAACAATTAGAAAATGTTCTTAGTGATTTAGAAAAAGAAGAAGTAATTTCTCATTGGGAATATCATAATGGTTTAGAAGAAGAAAAACTGACAAAGAAGAATTGGTTTAAAAATTATTATTCACAGTTAGGAATAGTAATATTGCCACCCAAAGAACTAATTAGTTCAATGGAAAACTTAGCGAAAAAGAAAACAATTGATACAATACATGAGGAAAGTCAGCCAGTAAAAATTGTAGAAAAGCCATTAGATACGAGTGAAAATGAACAAGTAATCAGAGAGAAAATAGAGTTTATGCATATGAAAAAGAATATAACTATGCGAGAGCTTTCAATAGAGATAGGTATATCGCAGCCTACTCTTTCTAGATTCTATAATAAAAAAACAAAACGTCTTTCTAGTACGGCGAGAAGCAAATTAAATCAATGGTATAAAAGACAAATGATTATCGATAAAATGTAAGTTAAAGCTAAAAATTAGTATTAAAAAGAGTCCTAGAAATAGGATTCTTTTTAATGTAGTTATTGAATTCGCCTGTTTTAAAATACACTAATTAATATAGAAATATCCACTTATAGAAATAGGGATATTTCTATATTAAAAAGGAGATTATAGTAGTGTTATGTGGTATATGCAATAGAATCAGTAATGTATAGTATTCCAGTAACTTATCTAAAGCTCTCTCCTATCCCTATATTTCTGTAACAAAGGCAACGGGATATAGAAATATCCACTTATAGAAATAGGGATATTTCCATATTAAAAAGGAGATTATAGTAGTGTTATGTGGTATATAAAATAGAATCAGTAATGTATAGTATTCCAGTAACTTATCCAAAGCCCTCTCCTATACATTCATTTCTATAAATTAAATAAAGAAAGAGTGTGTTTTAATCAATCTTTTTTCAAAACACGCTCTTTCTTTTTGCTCGTTTATCAAGGTTATTAGTATCAATTTGAACAAACATTATTTCGAAGCTACATTTGAAGAAATAAAAAGAATGACGCTACTAGCTCAAAAGTAATGGTGTGTTAATGTAGCCAAGTACAAAGAAGATATAAAATAGTTAGCTTAAGTGAAAAAGCGATTGATGAGGGAATATCATAAGGGAATTGCGGTGATGAGAGGGAAGAGAAAGTCGTGGAAGAAGTTCTGGTGATTATATTTTTTTTACTGCAAAAATATAGAAATATCCCTATTTCTACGTAGGGATATTTCTATACTTCTAAATCTCTGTTAATAATTTAAATTTCCTTTTCTGTTCGGGAGTTAATTGATTTTCTACATAATAATGTATAAGTAAATCTATTATTTCATGAGTATATTTCTTAATAGTGAGCTTCATTAGTGTTCCAAGCTCTTCATGAGTCATGAGATTGGCTAGAAGTTTTAAAACCGCCCTATTGGTTTTTAAATTCCATACATTCACTTGTCTTTACTCGTTTTCAGGTGAAGAAACAGGAGTATCTTCGCTATTTTTGATAAAAAAATCAGGGATATATAGAAATAGGGATATTTCTATACTACGGGAGAGGAGCACAGGGATGATATGTGATACAAGTAATCGAACTATAAATTACTCATCTAACTAAATAGAGTAACGGGTACTTTAGTTCAACATGAATTAAACAAATTTAAAGATTCTTACTACAAAAAAATATAGCAAGGCTCTTATATTTTTTTATCGAAATTAAATAACCTTATTATCAATTTACATAAGGTATATCATGAGGAAATTGCAGTGGAGGAAGTGCTGGTGAGGATATTTTTTAAAATCAAAAATATAGAAATATCCCTATTTCTACGTAGGGATATTTCTATATTTCTAAATCTCTGTTAATAATTTAAATTTCCTTTTCCGTTCGGGAGTTAATTGATTTTCTACATAATGATGTATAAGTAAATCTATTATTTCATGAGCATATTTTGTATTAGTAAGTTTCATTAGTGCTCCAAGCTCTTCCTTAGATTGACTAGAAATTTTAATACTACCTTGTTGGTTTTTAAATTTCTTTTTCTCTGGTGTTTGCTCCGTCTTTTGTTCCTGCTGATTTACTTGTTCTTGTTCATTTTTAGGTGAAAAAGTAGGAGTATCTTCGCCACTTTTTGTTACAACTGAATCCTCGTTTGGGATATAAGGATCTGTTGGATCAAAATTGCTCTTTTTTCGGCCTAATAATCCAGGAGTTCTTGCCATATTATACACCAACCTTCATACTTTCAAAAACATTGATACGAGATAATAATTCATCACTAATTTTTTCGTATAGTTCTATTACATTTAAATCATGTCTATCATTTTCAGTAATACCGTTAACATCAAACCTTTTAATACGTTCCATCTGTGGAACGATATTTTTAAATAGGTTTTCTTCACCAAAAATTTCACGAGCATTTTCCATAATGTATTCATCCACTTTACCATTATTTTTTAATAGCACTGGAAGAATACCTACAACTTCAATATCAAGATTATATTGCTCTTTTAATTTTATTAGTTGGTTAATGTAGTTTTCTGCACCTGTAAGAGAACGTTCTTGTGTTTGTAGAGTTATAAGAACATAATCAGAAGCTACAACTGCATTTTTTGTAACTTCAATTGACATAGGTGGAACATCGATAAATATGTAATCGTATTTATGTTTTATTTTCTCAAGCAATTCCTTAAAGTAGAAATCTTCCTCTTCTTCCGAAGAACACGATTTATATAGAAATTTTGCGAAATCTTGAAAATCAACATAAGAAGGAATTAAATGTAAATTTTCCATTATTTCAACTTCTAATCCATCTAAATTCCCCTCTTGAATTCCTTTCATCAATGTTTTAGTTAAAGCCACCTGTTCTTCAGGATTAAGGATAGATTTTGTTAACATAAGAGATTTTGTTGCATTACTCTGTGGATCAAGGTCAACGAGTAAAGTTCTTTTCCCCTTTTTTGCGAATTCATAAGAGTTTAATACAGCATTAGTGGTTTTACCAACGCCCCCTTTGTAATTCCCAACAGTAATTGTAATAGCCATTTATACCACTCCATTTATTTTCTGGAAGATTTCCCTATTTCTATATTTTAGTGAAAAGATTAGAAATATAGGGAAATATCTAATTATAGAAATAGGGATATTTCTATGTTATAAAGAAAATTATAGCAGTGATATGTGGTACATGCAATAGAATCTGTCATTTATACCACTCCATTCATTTTTTGAAAAAGTCCTTATATCCCCATATCTCATGCTCATCAAGCTAAGAAAAGCAAATATACCAAAACGAGAGAATTGATATTATCAGGTGAGCTGTATAATTTTTTTGTTTTGGGGGCTTTTTAAAAAAGAAACACCCATTCCTATAATTGATGTTGCATAAGTGTAACTTGATGGCAGAGTTATAGAAATAGGGATATTTCCATATTGAAAGGAGGATTATAGTTATGATAAGTGGTACATACAATGGGATCAGTAGTTTTCAAGAGCTCCTCCCTATATCCTCATTTTTATAATAAAAGTAGAGACGTAGGGAAATATCCAATTATAGAAATAGGGATATTTCTATATTAAAAGAAAGATTATAGTAGTAATAAGTGGTTCATACAATGGAATCAGTAATTTTCAAGAGCTCCCCCCTATATCCTCATTTCTATAATAAAAGTAGAGACGTAGGGGAATATCCAATTATAGAAATAGGGGTATATCTATATTATAAAAAAGACTATAGCAGTGATAAGTGGTTCATACAATGGAATCAGTAATTTTCAAAGGCTCCCCCATACCTCCATTTCTGATAACAAAAGAAGATATATAGGGAAATATCCAATTATAGAAATGGGGATATATCTATATTGTTAGGGGGATTATAATAGTGATATGTGGTACAAATAATAGAATCAGAAATTTTTTCAAAGACTCCCCCTATGCCACATGCCCATCAACTTAAGAATTTTATAACGCCTCCAAAATAATAAATTGTACATTTTCACCTGGAGGTGCCAATTTTCTTGTTTCGGGGTATTTACTTTTCTTAGCTTGATTGTGGTGTGGCAAGAACCCATTTATAAAAATAGATTCCAATAGAAATTTATATACCTCTTTCAAATAAATACAATCTTTGCACCATAACCATATATACTATATGAACGTATACAATAAACATAATTAAAGGAGAATAGAACTTGATAAAACATATACTCAGTTTCATTCTTGGAATAATTGTTATATTAATTGGTTCCTTTTGGGTTATTCCTTACACCCTCGAAGCAATTGACAGTAACGTAAGCCATATTACTCGTGACAAAAAGTATTTTAGTAAGCTATATGACTATGATATTAACCTTTGGATGATTGCAAACCTTATATTTTTCATTTTTTGGGCAATTACTGTTTTTATAGTTAAGTTACCTAATTATAAGAAGAACAGAAGTACTCATATAAAAAAATATAGTTATACAAATCAGCGTAAAAAAGCAAAGAGAAGGCGTCGTAAATAAATGTAACAATATACATATTTTATTTTGGATAACACAAGAAGAAAATTACGATACTCATTATTGGGGTAGCGTCACATCATTATCAAGCTAACAAAACTAAATTTCTTTAAAATGAAAAAATACGTTATTCTTTCTGTAGAATCGTAGGAAAGGATGGCGTATTTGGCATAAACTTATCGATTTTTGATAAACTAGAATTATTTTCTAAAGAGTTACAACGATATATGTTAGCTGATGTCTTAGAACAATTAGCTAGAGAGATAGGATTTATTCAGCGAAAAAGTAAATATCGTGCACAAGATTTAGTAGCTCTGTGTGTTTGATTAAGCCAAAATATGGCTCATACTTCATTGGCACAATTATGTAGTCGATTAGAAGCTAATACAGGTATTTCTATGAGTCCAGAAGGACTCAATCAACGATTTAATTCTCAGGCTGCACAGTTTTTACAACAAATACTAGCGTATGTACTTCATCAACAATTGTGTTCCACTAACAAAATTACAACCATGTATACTAACTATTTTCGTCGTATTCGTGTATTGGATTCTACACATTTTCAGATTCCGGATAAATTCGCTTCTACATATATCTATATTGAGAGAGAGATTATAATAGTGATATGTGTTACATACAATAGAAGCAGTAATTGTTCAAAGACGCCCCCTATGTCTCCATTTCTGATAACAAAAGTAGAGGGATAGGGAAATATCCAATTATAGAAATAGGGATATATCTATATTGAGAGATTATAATAGTGATATGCAGTACATACAATAGAAGCAGTAATTGTTCAGAGACGCCCCTTATACCACCCTTTCTAATAATAAAAGCAGAGGGATAGGGAAATATCCAATTATAGAAATAGGGATATATCTATATTGAGAGGAAGATTGTAATAGTGATATGTGGTACATACAAGAGAATCAGTAATGTTTCAAAGGCTCCCCCTATACCACCACTTCTAATAATAAAAGTAGAGATATAGGGAAATATCTAATTATAGAAAAAGGGAAATATCTATATTGTAAAGAAGATTATAGCAGTGATATCAGGACTACTTCATTTTGACACTCCCATCCCTAAAGGGGAAAGATGACTTATGTCAGTGGAATTCATGCTACCAAAACCAAGTCTATTTCAAGATGTCAAAAAACCAAAAAGAAGATTGTGATACTGCACGAATTTCGTATTAACCGCAGGAACTACGGGGTTCGCCTACTAAGATAACCGAAGGATACTTTGGTGTTTGTAGGAATCCCCCACTTCAGACAACCGATAAGGGTGTTAAGTGGCGGGTAGTTCAATTCAACAGAATTTAGGTCACATAAATATAAAAAGACCTTAGGATTATACCTAAAGGTCTTCTTTACTAGTTAGAAATCAAGCTCTTCGTTATCTTCTTCAGAAATCCCACCAAGTACTACCCTAGCGTCAATAATTTTACCTTCTTGCAATATGGGATCCTCTGTTTTTAAATCTTCTTGTCTCTGTGCGGGAACAAATCCATTAGTAAGTAGAAGATCCAATTTATTTTCAACTGTATCTAAAAGATTTAATCTCTGTTCTACATTATCTAATTTCTGCAGTAGTTGCGCATAACGTTTTTCATTTTGTACCAGTTCAACAACAAATGCTGTTAATTGTCTACCATTAGCTTTTTCATTAAGGACCCTATATACATCTTCAGGCATGTTATCAGCATGTAATGCCATTTTTCTATTTTTAGCCATTATCAGCACGTCCCTTTATTTTAGGCTAACTGTCCCTTCATTTCATCAATTACTTTTAATTCTAATGCAGCTAGATTAATTGTGCGTGAAGTTGGAGCAAATACTTCCTTATCGCTATTTTGAATAATATCGTTCAAGAAGAAGTGATTGTTTTTAGCAGCCATTTCAGACATATGATTCAATAAAGCGAGACGGATGTATGGTTCTAAAACGGGTGCTTCGCCTCCGATATAAATGAATTTCAATACTGTATTCGTACTAGAGGGGATGAATACATCAAGAATTTTAGCAACTAAAATTCTTGCATATTCTTTCAGTGCCTCTACAATTTCATTTGTAAAATCATATTCTTCACCAGTATTTTCATTCGATAGTACATACTTTTGTACTTTATATTTATTAACTATAAATTTCTCTAATGTTCTTAGATCCTTAAAGTATTGAATCAATTTTTCTTTTCTAAAGCGTTCTAGATATCCTAAGAATGGCTCAATATCGATAACTTGGAAAGAATCTCTATGCTTAGGTGTAGTAAGTCCTTTACCTAATCGCACAGCATCTGTAGAGCCGCCACCAATGTCAGTTAAAACTACTTCATAGTCATCGAATCTCTCAGATTCATATCGCTTTTCAATACTAATTACATTTGTATTCTGATCTTTTGAAACCATTTTATATTTTAAAGAATGTCTGGCAACTTCTGATTCATTTCTACATTTTGCTGAATTGACTGTAATAGTTAGTTCTTTCTCCATTCCTGGTGTTAACACTTTAACTTTATGTTCACCGATAAATTTTTCTTCCATTTTTTTATGGGCAATGCTAAATTTCTCTTCGCGTTTTAAAAGCCAAATTGGAAGCATCATACTCATGTGTTCAATTTCAACTTCATTATCTTCTTGATCAGCGTTAAGAGCATGATAATATGCTATTGCTCCTAAAAAGCTTACGTATGGGATAGGACTATTAATTTTATCGTGCATCTTATTTACATGTGAGTTTGCCAACTGATTATCTTCAGCTAATTGCCCAACTAAATAGAAAGACTCTTCACCCTCGATTTCAGTGGAAATTAGTAATCTATCCAGTAAATCTTCTGGTCTAGAAATACGATCAACAAGTAAATCCTCAGCTTGTTTCTTTGAAATTTTAACTACATTCGTTGCAAGTTCAATATAATAACCATCAACCATGAAATTATTAAAACTATTTCCGAAATCCGCTACTTTTCTTCCAATTTTCATTTATAATTCCCCCTCTATACATTAAGTACGACTTAAGTGCTACTTTTGATTATGATTTAGCACATTTAATCAAAAATAAGAACACTTTAAATAATAAGTACGACTTGAATCATACTTATTATTTAATTAACCTATACACTTAAAAAATTCAAAATAAACAAGGAAATACCTTCTTTCAAACGAATTAAACACATAACAGTTAGACGCCAACATGTCGAACATAAATGATGATGAGTAACAGTAAAACAACAACATGACCGACATAAATGATAATCAACAACAATGTAATGACAACATGACCGACATGGATGATAATCGATAACAATACAATGACAACATGACAGACATGGATGATAATCGATAACAATATAATGACAACATGACTGACATGGATGATAATCGATAACAATATAATGACAACATGACTGACATGGATGATAATCAATAACAATGCAATGACAACATGTCGGACATTGATAACAACAAATAACGATGAGGGGAGGACGATGAAATGGATAGGGAAGGACCTTATAAGAAAACATATTCCCTTGCAGATATAGCAAGGATGCTTGGGAAGCCACGGACAACCCTCCAGGCCTGGCGGGATCAATTCAAACCATATTTACCAACCGTCGCTGGGACGAAGGGGCGAACGCTGAGATATGAACAAGAAGCATTAGAGCTTTTTAAATTAATTGCTAATATGAAGGATGCACAAGAACCACCAGAAATAATAGAACAGATGTTAAAACAAAATGTAGATTATATTGTAGTAGAAGAGAATGATGAAGACGACGAAATAACGAAACCAATTATTCAGACGATGTATGAGAGTATGAAAGAAGTTTCTATATATTTTCAAGAGCAAAAAGCTATGAATATGGAACTTTTAAAACGCATAGACAATTTGGAACAAACTAATCAAACACTAACGAACAAGATTGATGAACAGCAAAAGACTATTGATAGAAAAATAAACAATAGAGATCAGCAGTTATTAGAAGTGGTTCGAGAAATACAAGAAACTAAGAAGTTAGTTGCGTCTTCTCAACAAGAAAAATCATGGTTCGCTAAATTATTTAAAAAATAACTTAAAGAATACGTAAAAAAAGTAGGGAAGCTTGTAAGAACATACAAGCTTCCCTACTTTTTTATAAATTTGATATATTTCCCCAAATAATCACAAAAATTAAGAGGGAGTCTTCTGTCGGAAAATGATAAAGAACATACTTATAATGTTTCCCTTTTAGGATAGAATACTGTATTTATTAAATCTTGTTTAAAAAATAAAATCATTATAAACATTAGAATCTATTTTAGAGATGCTAGGCTAGCTGTATCAAGGGACTCAAGATTTTAGCTTAGTAAATTACAAGGTTAATTAATCGTTTTCTGATAAAAGACTCCTTCCTCAAAAATGTGAAGGTGTGAAACACCAATTTTAGGTGGGAGATGAATGTCAGTAGGCGTAAGCCTACGTTTTTTGTATTCTGTAGATATACTATGAAAAAGTGAGGTGCAACCTATGTTAGTAAATAAAGCATATAAATTTCGTATCTATCCAAATAAGAAACAAGAAATATTAATTGCTAAAATGATTGGTTGCAGCCGCTTTGTATTTAACCATTTTCTTACTCTTTGGAATGATACGTATAAAGAAGCGGGAAAAGGATTAACCTATCCTTCTTGCTCTGCCGAGCTTACGCAATTAAAAAAACGACAAGATACGCTTTGGTTAAAAGAAGTAGATAGTACCGCTCTTCAATCCTCATTAAAAAACCTCGCAGATGCTTTTTTACGTTTTTTCAAGAAACAAAATGATATGCCACAATTCAAGTCTAAAAAGAATAAAATACAATCCTATACAACAAAATGTACGAATCATAATATCGCCATTGTAGGTCATACAATAAAGTTACCGAAGCTCGGTTTCGTTAGATTTGCCAAAAGTCGTGAAGTGTCAGGACGTATCCTAAATGCCACAATTAGACGAAATCCAAGCGGTAGACACTTTGTGTCTATTCTTACAGAAACAGAAGTGCAACCAGTAGAAAAAACAAGTTCTTCTGTTGGTATCGATGTGGGGTTAAAAGATTATGCCATTCTTTCAGATGGCATAACATACAAGAACCCTAAATTCTTCCGTACATTAGAAGAAAAGTTAGCGAAAGCACAGCGTATCCTTTCTAGAAGAACAAAAGGTTCTTCGAACTGGAATAAACAACGTGTGAAAGTTGCACGAATCCATGAACATATTGCAAATGCAAGAGCTGATTACTTACATAAACTTTCTACTGAAATCATCAAAAACCACGATGTTATCGGTATGGAAGACTTACAAGTCCGTAATATGCTCAAAAATAGAAAGCTTGCAAAAGCGATTGGTGAAGTATCTTGGTCACAATTTCGAACGATGTTGGAATATAAAGCGAAATGGTATGGCAAAAAAGTTGTTATGGTATCTAAAACATTTGCTTCTAGTCAATTATGCTCCAATTGTGAATACAAAAACAAAGATGTTAAAAATCTAACCATTCGTGAGTGGGATTGCCCTTCTTGTGGCGCACATCACGATAGAGATCGAAACGCAGCGCTCAATCTTAAAAACGAAGCAATTCGTCTCTTAACCGTAGGAACTACGGGGATAGCCTAATGAATTAGAAACCGTTAGGTTTCTGTACTTAGGAATCTCCCACTTCAAACAGCCCGCGAGGATGCTAAGTGGTGAGTAGTTCAAGAGTAAATGATAGAATTTTCAGTTTCATATAAGTAGAAATTTCATAGCTGAATAGTTTAGAAAAAGAGAAATAATTATAAAATCTGAGAGGTGTTTTGAATTTATTTTTTAGGGAAAATAGGGTTCTGGTGCAAAAAATTCAGGACAATTGCAGTAAATCTACAAATCTTGGACATACTGATACTACTAATCTAAAGAAGGTGCGTGATTGGTATGGAAAAGGAAAATGTATTCAAATGGAAGTATTATCAGCCTGATATTATTTTATTAACGATAAGATGGTACCTACGGTACAACCTCAGTTTTCGTGATTTAGTGGAAATGATGGAGGAAAGGGGCTTATCCATTTCTCATACAACAATTATGCGTTGGGTTCATCAGTACGGTCCTGAATTGACGTCATCTTAAACAAACAAATGACTCCTGGAGAGTCGATGAAACATATATCAAAGTAAAAGGTCAATGGATGTACCTGTATCGTACTGTTGATTCGAAAGGAAATACAATCGATTTTTACCTAAGCAAAACAAGAGATCAGAAGGCTGCAAAGCGCTTTTTCAAGAAGGCCTTGCAGTCTTTTCATGTTTCAAAACCTCGTATTATAACAGTCGATAATAATCCAGCTTATCCTATAGCAATTGAACAGTTGAAAAAAGAAAAAAGTATAGCTGGTGGTATGCGACTTAGACAACAAAAGTACTTGAATAACATAGTAGAACAAGATCATCGCTTTATAAAGAAGCGAATTCGTTCTATGCTAGGGTTCAAATGTTTTGACACAGCTACATCCATTCTTTCTGGAGTAGAGGCCATGCATATGATGAAAAAAGAACAGGTTGATTTACGGGACCAGTCTGTCCAAAATCAGAAAGAGTTCATCCATCAATTGTTTGGACTTGCAGCATAAGATACGATTCCGTTAGGAATCTATGCACTTTATTATCTTTTATTCTATTTTTGCACCAGAACCTATTTAACGCCATAATCAAATGATTTTTTCAATTTCAAACACGCCTTTGATATGGAAATAATATACGGAAACTTGCATAAAATCGAGTGCAATAGTCATGAAATAAAAGCAATAAATGTTGGATAAATTAGGCAGTTCAGAACATGAAAATGATTAAAGTATATTTTAACTGGAATTTGCAAAAAAGCAACCCATTATCCCCTATGGACTCTTAATTTAAAAGCACATACTACTTCGTCAGGCGTGAGTAATAAAATCCAATGATATCAAGTGAAAATTTGCTATTAGAGTTCGTCATATATACTTCGACATAGATAAGAGGACATATGACGAACTCTAATGATAAAAAAAGGGTTCGTCATATGTATTTCGTCATATATGTTGTAGAGTATCAAAAATAGATAAAATTTACGGTGAATATATTTTTGCATAGACGAAGTGGTTCTGGTGCAAAACTATAAGATTTATGTAACTAATCTCTGATACTTAGACATACTGATACTAGTACTCAAAAAAAGGGCATGAACAGTATGGAAAAGCAAAACCTATTCAAGTGGAAACATTATCAGCCTGAACTAATCTTATTAATAGTAAGGTGGTATCTACGATACAATTTGAGCTTCCGTAATCTGGTGGAAATGATGGAAGGGGATTATCCATTGCTCACACAACGATTATGCGCTGGGTTTATCAATATGGGCCTCAATTAGAAGAGAAAGTACAACATCATCTAAAATCAACAAATGATTCATGGAGAGTCGATGAAACCTATATTAAAGTTAAAGGGCAAAGGTAATTTCTATGGGTGCAGTAATTATCCAGAATGTGGAATTTCCCTACCAAAGAAAATCAAAGAAAAAGCGATTCCGGAGGTGCAAGCGAAAAAGCTGTTTGAGGATGAGAAAACAGATCTTTCAAATGGATTTAAGTCCAATGAGAAGGAGTTTTCCGCTTATCTAGTGTTACATGAAGGAAACGTTAAATTTCAGTTCCCAACACAAGAGGAGCTGTCATTTGGTAAATGTCCAAAATGTAAAAAAGGGGATATGCTTCATCGTAAAACATTTTATGGATGCACGGAGCATAAAAATGGATGTGATTTTATGTTACCAGCCAAGATGAAAAGGAAAGCAATCCCTGGTAATCAGATGAAAAAGTTAATTCAGTATAAAACAACGGATTTTATCAGCGGTTTTCAAGGAGAAAAGGGAGAATTTACAGCAGCTATCTATATGGAAGCGGACGGAAGTCTGAAATTCCGTTTTCCAACAACTGAAGATCGTACAATTGGCAAATGCCCACTATGCAAAAGTAGAGTTCTTGTAGGAAAAAGTAATTACTTATGTGAGCGATACAAAAAGGGCTGTGACTTCATCACTTTTGGTACATTCTCTGGTAAAAATCTAAGTAGTAACCATGTGAAAAAGCTATTAGAAAAGAATGTGACGGATCAGATTAAAGGGTTTATCTCAAACAAAAACGGGAAGAAATTTGATGCTCGTTTATCATACAGCGTACAGGAGAAGCGATTAAAATTCTTATTCGGCAAATAAAAATGAAATGTATCAACTATAAGTAGCAAAAGAGGACTAGGAAACGGAATAGTCCTCTTTTTTATTTCATCTTATAGAGTAAAGGGGGATTCCGTAATGGCACATGTCAGTACGGAGGATGCGATGAAAGCAAGAAATATTGACTTGATTTCATATCTGGAAGCAAAAGGAGAAACGTTTAAGAAAGAAGGAAACTATTATCGTCATACGGAACATGACAGTCTCATCATTAAAGGGAATCAATACGCCTGGAATAGTCGAGGGGAAAAAGGATATGGAGCGATTAGCTTTGCCATAATGTACTATGACATGACATTCCCTCAAGCCGTGATGGACATTCAGAAGGGGGACTACAAAGAATTTGATCGTTCAAAAGCTGAGGAGGAACGCAAAAAAGGGCAGCAGCCATTTATCTATCCAAAACACTTAGAGGTGCCGAAACAAACAGAGATCAAGCGATACTTAATTGATGAACGGAAAATAGATCCTCGCTTGGTGAACTGGTTGATTAAAAAGGATCTCATCGCCCAGGATAAGAAAAATAATGTGGTGTTCAAATGGAGGGAAGAAGGCGGCAAAGGGCAAGTAATTGGAATGAATCGTCAAGGTACAGTCAAAATGGAGAATAAAAGGGGCAGCTTTAAACAAATTGTCCCGAATTATGAAAAAATCAATGCGGGTTTTACAGTTGATGTGGGTAAGCCGGATAAAATCTATTTTTATGAAGATCCGATTGATATGTTATCTCACTGGAGTATCAAGCAAAATAAGATACAAAATGCTCGCCTGGTTTCTATGCATGGATTGAAGTCAAAAACAGTGATTCAATCTTTAATGGATGCGAAAAAAGAAGGGCACGATATTAAAGAGGTCATTATGGCAGTTGATAACGATAAAGCCGGGAAAGACTTTATTCAGACGATGAAATGCTTTGTAGATCTTAAAGAGGATATTCCAACGAATGAAAAAGATTGGAACGATGTCCGGAAGAAACAAGTGAGTGAGCAACAGGTAAAAGAAACAGCTCAACCAAAGAAAATGAAACCAATTAAAGAGGTGGAGAGAAGTGTCTAATCTACCAGGAATGCCAAACATATTACAGATTTTGATTTATGGTTTTATCCTTTATGTTCTTTTTCGTATTTTAAAATTTATGTACCGGAAGATCCAGGAGCGTAGAATGCTGAAGCGAATGGCGAGGTCTGGTATTCGCTATATAGATAAAATGGACGGACATCAATTCGAAGTGTATCTGAAGGCTCTCTTTCGAGAGTTGGGTTATTCTCCAACAGTCACAAAGCAGTCAAATGATTTCGGAGCAGATCTGGTATTAAAAGGGAAAAATCGTATTGTAATTCAGGCGAAACGCTACGGGATGAAAAATAGAGTCGGCATCAGTGCCGTACAAGAGATATATGCAGCACAAGCCTATTACAAAGCACATGAGGGCTGGGTTGTAACGAACAGCGTGTATACAAGGCAAGCGAAAGAATTAGCAGAGGCATGCCATGTAAAACTAATAGATCGTATAGAACTTCAGAAATTGATTAATAAAATTAATCCCGAATATTCGGCTGAAGATGTGTATCAAGGGGTGACACCGGCAGAACGGAAATGTCCAGCATGTAAGAATCATTTAGTCGTTCGAAATTCAAATAAAACAGGAAATAAGTTTTTTGGCTGTTCTCAATATCCGACATGTACACATATGGAACCAATAAATAAATGAGCTGTGATGAAAATCCAGCTCTTGTTAAGTGACAATATGTGGATTTGAAATAAAGTTTAATCGTTTATAACAAAGTTTAACCATTTTGAAAGAAGATTAACTGTTTATAAAAAAATTGCACCGTTTTACCCTTTGGATTTAGTATTTAAAGGGGGGGATTTATTTTTGATGGGTTTTATAAGGATTATAGCTATTTTTCAAGACTAAAAATTGCTTTTCATTTTGTAGATTAATTACAATTATACTACGCCATTTGCTATGCTTCAGTTGTGACATAATAAGAGGGCGTTAATTATGAATAACAAAATTTAATTAGGTGGGTGTGAACGGTGTTATATAGAGTGGATGATTTTAACTTTTCTGAAAAATACGATTGTTGGGATGGCTCTATAAACGTAAATGGTTCTGTTACGTTTTTTGAACAAAAAAAAATTGAGATAAAGGGGTATTTAGAGAGTAATCTACCTTTAACAAAAGAAGCTTATAATACGCTATGTTATTTAAAGGAACACTTTGATATTGTTTATGAAAATATACTAAAGAGTCTATTTGAATTGCAATTTAAAGACTTAATGAGATACGAGATATATAATGAAAATGACGACTCCTTTAGTCCTATTACTTTTAATAGTATGGAAGAAATCCATCCTTTTATAGGAACTCCTACATTTGAAATTTTACCTGATTATACGAAGGACAACTATGCTTATTATACAATTTCATTTAATAAAGGTTGCTTGCTATCTATTGAACATGGTCTTACAGCTTTATTTTTTAAAAATGATATGATTCATATTCAGCCTTCTGATTCATATTGTATGCTTCAGATGCTTATGGATTACGAGGAAGATTGTGCAAAGTGGCAAAAAGATTTTTGGTTAGTGTGTTTTGAACTAGCTAAGAAAAATTTATTAAACGATAGAGAATTGGTTAGAGCCAAGTGGTTGAAAAGTAAATAATCCTCTTGTTTTTTAAACGGAAATCTTAAAACCAAAACTGATGATAGTTTTTAGCGCTATGTTTCTAGGTTTTATTTTCCGCTTTTGTTGCTTTGGATAAAGTTGCGATACTTCGCCTCTTTCAATTAAAGAATTCTAAGAAAGCTTCAAACAAACTTTTTATAGAATGGAATGTTTTTTAGTTAAAGTTGTTGAAGTTCATGCAATTATTCCTGATATCCGAAATATTGAAGGATTACAAAAAAAATCAATCTTTTTTATAAAAGAATAATCTGATTAAATACTATAAGAGCATGTTTTGATTAATCTTTTTTCAAAACATGCTCTTTGCTTTCAGGCTTTTATCACGGTTAATAGCATTAATTTGATCAAACTTTATTCGAAACCTATACAATAAAGTTGTTTGATTTACAATAAAGTCGTTTAAAACATAATAAAGTTGTAAAAAACAGCAGTCATGTTATTCGATTAAAGGGCTATTTGGTTGAGCAATACCTTTTAAGAAAATTGGATATCTATGTTAAATTTTAGATGAGTTCGATGTAATCGATGGAGGATTATATTAATAGAAAGGAAATTAGGAGATGGAAAAATCAATAAAAAGTGAATTAATTGGAGCGTTTACCTTTAATGAGGCTTGTAAAGCATATCAGCAAAATAAGGGGAAAATACATTGGCAATTGGATATTAGAAATGAATATGTAGATGTTAATGAGATGATTAAAAGAGCAGAGAAGCTTTTTTTATGCGTAGAAGAATTTGATAAAAAGGCTAAAGTAGCCATAGCAGAGAAATTGATTGATTACAAAAATGATTTTTGGCCTGAGTATGATGAGAATGATGAACATTTAAATTGGGATGCTGTAGATGCAGGAGAATATGATGTAACTAAAGAAAAATTTGAAAAAGCAATTACTCTCTATGACATCGAAATTAGAGCAAATGATATATACTGTGAATATCATGATGGAGATTTATTTGGTGGACACATGATACATGCCTATTTTGATAATGATTACAAGTTATTAAATGCAGTGGTGTAGTGTTAATTAGATGAAAATTGCAAGAATAATACGGCATTTCGTTAATTCACAACTTTTAAATTATATGTAACAAATACTATTCTTTATTGAACTAAAGGGCGCTTTAGTTCAATAAAGAATTAAACAACTTTATTTTCTGTTTTAATGTCTACAATTATGCTGAAATGAATATTTTTAAAGAACTTTAAAAGGAGATACTACTTAAAATGTAGTATCTCCTTTGTGTTTTTGAAAGAAGAATTAAATAACTTTATTATCTCTACACAGCTCTTTTGTTATTTTTAGGAATTAACTTTAAAAAAATCATACTCTCATCAAAAAACAGCTTCTCAGATTTCGATATAATCAATGTTTATTTAAAAGTGAATGACATAAGACCTAAATAACAAAGGATGTGTTGTAAGTGAAAATAAGCGGTTTAAAGTGAGTTAAGGATGTTATTAAGAATTTTTTATAAAATATCTGTAAAACAAACAAATAACCTTGTAAGGTTGGTCGTTTTGTTATAAAATAACCTTATAGGGTTATTTTATAAAGATAAGGAGTGAGAACATTGGAGAATACAGTAAAAGAAATCATTGATGATTTAGAGTATCTGTTCAGGAATGGAGAAATTGGTATGGAAGTAAGTAATCCGGCTTACTATCAGAGGTTTTGTAAAGTACTGGATGCAACAGAAATGCGCTATGATTTACACATTCACGAATATGATGAGGATTCCCTAGTTGTTAAATTAGTGTAAAATACAAATGTTTTAAGGGGTTAATTTTCTTGAAGTATAAAAAGGGAATGGGGAGAAAAAGGATATGAAAATTGGTACATCTGAATGGCTTTCTCTTAGTAAGGATATTAAGCTGAAGTTGATCCGTTTGGCTGTCATAGATAGTAAATATAAACAAGCAAAATAAAAAACCTTCATTTGCTTAACAGCAAACAAAGGGCTTAGTTAATGAGTGACTGAAGTAGAAGGAAATCTAGTCCATTGCCTTCTTTATTTATTGTAACATAAAAGGAAAAGCACAAACAAAGGAGAATTCCCATGAAAGAAATTGATAAATACATGACACCATCTGAAGCAGCATTTTATTGGGGGATTCCTCGTGAGACAATTAAGAATAAATATAGCCCCTCTCTAATGAACGAGAAGCAAATAAATGATTTAGAGCGCATGTTACAAGAAGGTTTAGTGAAGTATTTTTTGCATCCTGAAGGGAAGCGTAAGGAATGGATTATAAGCCGACAGGCAATGTATGAATGGTTTGGAGAACCAAAAGACAAGTAGGAAAGGGGGATAATAATGCAAGAGGAAACATTTTCCCTGTGGGGAGGCTTCAAGAGTGCATTTCGTTTGGTTATTTGGTTTTGGATCTTTATGTTTTTGCTATTTGGTGAAAGCTTGTTACAATAGAATCAAGTCGAAAGTCAAAAGACCCTTAGGTAGCTCTCATAGGTGTAAGATCTATGGGGGCGTTTTTAACAAGGGGAATATAAAATTTCACTTACCATAATGTTTAATAAAAAATAAACTACATAATCAATAGTCTACATTTAATTTTGTGCCTAATTAATCCGCTTAATGGATTCGGTCTCGTCTGTTTTGGATACTATTTTATGTGAAATGGAGATATTATTTTTATTTCGGATAGATTTATTGCGAAATATGTACCTAGACCAGTATTTAAATTTAAATACTTATCAATTGAAAAGTAGAACTGTTTGGTGTTATTTTTAAATAAAGTTACAGTGTTTATAAAAAAATTGCGATGTTTTGTCCCTTTGGATCTGTTTATCTAAAGGGATGTTTTTATAGTGAAAAGAAGATCTGAACTGAAAGGCGGATTAAGGAACTGTTGAGTAGCAATAAAGTTACTCCACTAAAGGGCCATTTTCTCGAATAACATATTTGAAGGAAATTATTATAGATGAAGCTATTGAGAAAGCTTTAACTTAAATTAACTGGTGTTTTATCCCAAGTAAAATGATACAATGTCCAAAAAACACCGAGCAAAGGGGAAGAGAAAAATGAGGTTTTGTATGGACTTTGGTGATACGAATTTTATTGGAGTAGCGAACACTAATAAATACGAATCATTCGTAGATGAAGATTGGGAATTAGATAATCTCTTGCAACATTTTGGAGACGAGATGAAGCAAGGGCATATTTTAGTTTTTCAAATGACTGAGGAAGGAATTGAATATTCCTGGAGAGTAGAGGTTAGAAAAGGTACGGAAGAAATAACTCATAAATGCTTTAGGAAAGCAGTAGGGTATATAGAAGTAACGGAAAATCAACTATATTTAGTGGATTATGACTGCCTTACAATGGCTGCTCAGTTTCAAAATAACAAAGTACCTGATCGAAATTGTTCCAAATATAAGATTGAAATAGAAAATGGCTTATATAAAGTTGAAGTGGTTCAATATTATAATGTAGATGAAGATGAATATGTAGGAACAAGCGAAACGGATATTTTGTTAAATTTCATAAAGGTATCGGCCAGTGAACCAATAGCTGAAAAGGTATTTTGGTGTACATATTAAGTTAATAAGAGGGGACTATACCCCTTTTTTGTTGAATTAACGGGATAGCTTTAGCAAAATAACTAAGGAGTCATTTTTGCTGTGTTTTTGCATTTTCCATTATTCCGCAATCGGGCGCTTTAATTGAGCAAGGATCCCAAAAATTATCAAACTTTTTTATAAAAGGATGATTCAATTGAATATAGAAAAAGCGTGTTTTGATCAATCTTTTTTCAAAACACGCTTTTTCTATTTGCTCTTTTATCAAGGTTCATTAAGTTAATTTAATCAAACTTTATTCCAAGGCTACAATATACGTCATTTAATTGTGGTAAAATTTAGTTAATTTATTATATTAAAGGGGATTTGAACATGTCTATATGGAAAGGGTCAGCAGCAATTTGTATAAACTCAAGAGATGAAATACTAATGGTAGCACAGGAGAAACCAAAAGAGCCTGAACTTTGGTCTGTTCCTTCAGGTGGAGTAGAGGAAAAGGAAACATTTGAAGAGTGTTGCATTCGTGAAGTTTGGGAAGAAACGGGCTACCAAGTGCAAATTGTTCAAAAAATACATGAACGAGATGGAATTACATATGGCGTAGATGTTCATGTTGAATATTTTGAAGTTGAACTAGTTGGTGGAGAAAAGAAAATTCAGGATCCAGATGAGTTGATTCAAGATATTTGCTGGAAGCCAATATCTGAGATTAATAAACTTAAAATGCTATTTGAAAAAGAGCGAGATATATTACTGAATTACATACAAGAAAGAAAAGGTTAGAATCTTAATTAACTTCTAATAACGATAATTATGTAAATGAGCTGTCCATATGGGCAGCTTATTGTATTTTTTGCTTAGCGTGGGTTTTTTCCAAAATGCTGACGGTACCCAGTTTTACAAAACCTGTATCTTGTGCAAGTTGTTAAAGAATATGTGGAGATAGATATTGCTGTAGTTCTTCAGTGAATAAATGAAACTTATCCTGAATCGATAGATTCATACAAAAACGCTATCCTTTCTGTGTATTTCTACAAAAAGAATAGCGTTTTTTTCATTTTGTGAATACAAATTCGCTTTAGCTTGATGATGATGTGGCGTTACCCCTATATAATTGGGAATATCCTAGGTTTTTGTAATTTGATGAAAGACTTCTGGAGCAAATCACCAAAGAGCATGCAATTTTACATATACAAATAAAGGTAATGAGTATGCAGGATGTGATTGAATTATTTTAATATAATTAAATCACATTGCATTTTTTCTTTTAAGCTAAATTAACTATCTTTTTAATATATATATTAACTTATAATAATTACAATTAATTGAATAAGATTGAATATAAATAAGATTAAATAGTAATTTTATCAGGATAATATTGCCAGTGGAACTAATGCTTAATAGTATAATTTTCGGATTTATTCGACAAAATTCTACTATTTACGCATTAAAAGTTTAATGTTTTAATAAAGGTGTAATTGGTACGACCACTAAGAAAGGAGAAGATTATACGAATAAAAAGTGCAGTGAAGTTGCAAGTAACATTATGTCGAATTAATTTTCTCATTACTCAGTTAATTAAACTTAGAAACAATTTAGAACCACAAAAGTATCACATTTATAAGAAATAGCATTCTAAGTCTCTACATAGCAAAAATGATTTTATTTTATTCCGAGGTAAAAGTATAAGCAATGTACAAGTATAATTTCATTTTTTGTAATCTTGTAGGATCTTATGAAATTGCTATCAAAAAAGTCATGGCAGGATTAATGATAGGAGCAACGACTAAATCTATCTGGACTTCCTGCAAGTGAAGCAGGTCCAGCTCTCAAATGAATATCATACTATTGATTTGAGAGCTAATCAAAGCATAAATAGTTGCAAGGCTAGATTTCATATAAATAAAAATGAAACCTTTAAAATTTAGTCTAACTATTTTATCAACAAACACCAATTAATGGGAGGGATTACCATGAAAAAAACGTTAGTCGCAGGGTTATTAATTACTGCAGTATCTACAAGTTGCTTCTCACCTGTAAATACTTTTGCAGAAAGTAAAACAACTTATTTACAACCAAGTAGTATACTTGGACCCGCTATGGATAGGTTATCAAATTCGATTACGAAATTAGGATCACAGACGCCATTGATTCAAGGATATGGGCTAATCATATTACAGCAACCAGATCTTGATGTAAGTACTATATATGGAATAACAACTGATCAAGGTACTGTAAGAAACCATGTTCGAGACTGCCTGGATGTAAATAACCACAAATTATCCGTTGTAAATCAAGACATACAGAGTTTCGGAATAAGGTTTACAAATTATTACAATAAATTAGTTGAACTAGCTGGAAAAATGAATGAAGATCCGGAAGCAAAAGCATTATTTGTACGTATTTTTAACTTACTTCAAGGTGACGTGCAAAAAATTCAGTATAATATGAAAATAACTTCAGAAGACTTAAACAATTCTAAAAACGAATTGGCTGAAGATAGTAATAATTTTTCTAGTAAAGTTAGCAGAGCGTTTGAATCTTATAAGGGTTCAGACGGAGACATTGAAAAATTAAGAACGGAAATGGGACAACTTAATGCAGGCATTCAAGAAGATTTTGAAAAACTTCTAGCTCTACCAAAAGAAAATCTAGACGGTTCTTTAAATATTACAAAGTCGGTTATTAATATTTTGAAAGACGGAGTTAAGGATAAAACTGTAGACGTGTCTAATTTGGAAGCGATTTATAACCAATATGGACAACTCAAAAATGATAAAGTAACAGAACTGAATAAAGCTATTGCTCAAAAGCAACAGAAACTAATTCAATTGGTACAAAATTTATCGAATATTGAAGTGCAAGCAACTCAAATGACACTTATTGAGCAGCAATTAAATAACTTTACAAGAACAGTTAAAAAGCAAACTCAGAGTTTTGACAATCTAGTAAGTAGTTGGGACACCTTTAATAACATAATGATTGAAACGGGGACAAGTCTTAATACTGATGTGAAAATAGATTCTAATTCATTACAAGCACGATTAAAAGAGCTTAAACAGTTTACGGATGAATTGAAAAAACAAACAACGGAATATCAAGAGAGTGTTACAAAAATAAAAGTAACAGGATGAAATTTGTAGAATTCAGAACAATAATTCTTAATAATGTAAGGAGAGAAAAATGTGATGAAAAAACCTTATAAAGTAATGGCTTTATCTACATTAATAGCAACAATCGTAGCGGGTGGCATTATGCCATCATATGCCTCGGCAGAGGAACCAGCACCTATTTATGCAAATCAAGACCTAAAATACCCTAGTTATTACCTTGGACCAACAGGGCTTGATCATGCGATGAAGGATACTAAATCCAATATGTTGGTAATGGACCTGTATGCTTTAACTATACTTAAACAAGCAGATATTAATTTGGATGGTTTATCTTCAGTTGGCGATAATTTAAAAACAGACATTAAAGCCAACCAAAATCTTACTAGAGAAAATGCAACATACTGGTTAAATAATTTGAAGTCAGGAATAATTACGACGAATCAAAATATTATCAGTTATGATACAAAATTCCAAAATTACTCTCGTTATTTATTACAATATAAAAATGATCCAGTCAAACTAACAGCTTTGCTTACAAAGTTGAATGATGAAATTTCACAGAATAAAGATCAAGTGACCAAATTAGTGGATGATTTGAAAAGCTTTCGCGGCAAATTAGAAAAAGATACACAAAATTTAAAAGGGAATGCTGAAAAGATTGTAAATATTTTAACTGGTGAAGAAGCCGGAATTCCACTGTTTCAGCAACAAATCGAAACAAATAAAGCAGTAATCGATGAGAATAACAAAATTTATATTGCATCGTCGGTTGCAACTGCTGCTGGTGCATATTTAGTTCTTTCACCTTTTGCGCCCATTGGTGCACCTATATTAGGAGGTGGGATATACGGAGTAGTTTCATCGCAGCAGCAGATAATCAAGGCACAAGACCAAATTATAAAGCTAACACAAGATATTTCAATGGCGAAACTACAGTCAGCTAGATTAACGATAGTGCAAAGTGATATTAAAAATTTAACAGATACAATTGATAAAGCTATTGTTTCTCTTGAAAATATAAAGACTGCGTGGGATGGAATGGGAACAAAATATGACTCATTGATTAAGAGTGCTAAAGCTGTTGACCCAGAATTCCTTGCTATGGATATAACAGCAGATCTGGATACAGCGAAGGATCATTGGGAGCAGATTAGAAAGTATGCTGAAAATATTCAAAGTAGTGAGATTTCATTCTTGAACAAATAATATTACATCAAGAAATTGCCGAAGTAATGAAAAATATAATATACTGAGTTTCTCTTTTGAAGAACACATAATGTGAGTCTCCTGTTCAAGTTTGAGCAGGAGACTTCCTATATAGTTATGAAACTTAATAAAGATTATAGAATAAGAAAGTACGAGAATCTCTATCTTAATATGTTGTTTTATTTGCAATAATCATAATTCATTTGAAGTAAAGAATAGAAGCTTATGAATTTAATAAAATATGTGATGCATGTGAAAGAGTAGGTGAAAAAGATGAATAAGAATTTATATAAGAAAATTATTTTGTCAACAATCATTACGGGAATGGCAGCGAGTAATGTAATTCCACTTCATACTTTGGCAGCAGAACAAACTGTGTCCCAACAGCAAGAAAGTTTGAAGAACTATTCCCTTGGTCCTGGTGAATTTAAAGAAGTAATGGGAAAAATGGTGGCAAATATCCTTACAATGGATTCATATGCCAATACAATCAGTAATCAACAGCTGACAGATTTAAGTAAAATAAGTTCTATAAATGGTGATTTACAAGCAAACATGATTAAGCATCAACGGGATGCAATAGAGAATGCCGACTTTTGGTTCATGTATTTTAAAACTCGTATTATGTACACGCATCAGAATATTGTAAGTTATAATGATACGTTTCAAGCAAGTTATAAGCTTTTACTAACTGCTATAGAGCAAAAAGATACAGAGAAATTAAAATATGAACTAGAAAATTTGTACAATAGTATTTTGTACAATAGTCAAAAATTAGATGTACTGTTAGAAAAATTGAAAAATTTTCAAGGTGAAATAGCAGAAAATACAAGAAATTTCAAAGAAGATTTCAATCAATTGGAGAATATTCTAGAAAGTACGAACGCTGGTATTCCGCTTCTACAACAACGAATTGAGAATTGTAATAATACAATTAAAGAAAACTATGATAAACGTGGTGGCTATATAGCTTTATCTGTATTTATGCCTCCGATTGGTATACCATTGATTGTCACTGCTGACAAGAATATCGCATCTGCACAACAAGAAATAGAACAATTAAAGTCCAGAATTTCTGGAGCAGAGGCAGAAGTAGTTATTTTGACTGATGCCAAAAATAAAACGGAACATATGGCTGCAACAGTTGGTACAGCTGTTACTGCTCTTGAAAATATAAAGACTCAGTGGGGGACAGTGGAGAAAAAATATAAATCATTGATTGCCAGTGTTGACAGCATTAGTCTAGACTTGTTTGATGAGATTATAAGAGCAGATCTGAATACAGCGAAGGATAATTGGCAGGACCTTAAAAATTATACAGATAAATTATATGAAGGTGCTAAGATTGCACAAAATAAATAGATTGTACAAATAGGAGAACCACAAATAGGACAACCGCAAATAGGACCGGATTGCACCTGAATACATGTAAATAATATAAAAACATACAACCTTGTATTTGTTGGTAAGATTGTATGTTTTTTTATAGAGATGTACTACTTCAGGTACCGTCAATATTTTTGTGTAAATAAAGAATTTCTTTTCTTGCAGAGGAGAGGGTTCTTTATTTTTTATCTTCAAACATAGCTGTTAGTTCTGATTGAGCTTGATCGAAACCTAAGTGACAACGAGTTGTGAAACGCTGATTGTATGTTTCAAATTGTGAAACAAGGAATCTTTCTACCAATTCTTCATTAGGAAATTGTTATTTGCGCTTCTTCCCCCTACTTTTTTCTTGTTATATAAAAACTATATAGTAAACATGAAATTGAAAAAGTTAGACGGAACATCCTTTTAGAGGCTGAATTTCCCTTCAACTAATTCCTACATAATATAAGTAAAAAAAAGATAAGAACACTATTATTAGTGCAGTTTCAAGATTAGCTTTATATAGGAAACTACAAGACAAAGTATAAGAAAAAACACCCGCCGAAATTGGAGAATTTTTCAGATGTAGTGGGTTATTCTTTGAAGCGTTTCCGTACGTCTTTAATTCACGAAAAAAATGTCGAATTTATGCGAATTTTGTTGTTTTATTTTATTTCTAGTGATAAAGTCTTAATTATAGAGAGTGTGGACACAAACCCCTTTAGATTTAATTTTCCGAAAATTTAGAATTAATATATTTTTCTTGTTTGTGCACTTTCCATCTCTACTCTTTCGTCTTTCTATCCTACGGAAAAAAAACGAATTATTATGATTCAAGTCGTTTTTTTTCGTGAAAGTTTTATTTATCATTTTAGATGTAACACGATGAACCGTAACGATAATAACTAGTGGTAAAAAAACTATAGAAGAATTTTTTCCTTAATTAAGGATTACCACATTATTAAATGAAATTTGATTTAATAAGTTTCAAAATATATAAATATATTTTGAATTTTGTTATGATTCCATCCGATAATGAAATTCGATAAAGGCAAAATTAGTGAAAGCTAATGGCGCAAAGCTATAGGGACTAAGGTGCATTGCACTATGTCAGCCAGTTGCCGAAAGGTTAGGAAACTACCAAATTTTATTCATGTTGGCTGTTTAATTCCTCATGCCTTTAGGTGTGGGGAATTATTTTATATAAAGGAAGATAATGCAGCAGTCAAAGGTCAAAAACAAAACAAGGGGGACTTATTTTGAAAAAGATTTCATCTTTATTATTAACTATGCCAATTATTTTAGGGAGTGTTGCTACGATTCCGTATACAAAAGTTTCAGCTGCAACGGTGCCATCCAATCAAGAAACATTCAATCTAGAAACATTGAACCAAAAGACAGATCAGGCAATTGCAAATGGTAATTTTGAGGGTCATTTGAGTTATCTCACAACGTATCTGAATGTAAATATTGGAAATATCACTGGAACGGGTTTACAGAATAAGCTTGCAGACCCAGGATTTGCAGCAGCTTTGGCTCAGTGGCAATTGATCTCACAAACAGGTGCTGCAGCAATGAATACATTCGCTAAAAAAGATGCTGCGCATCAAAATTTTCTTAATTGGGTTATGAAAAATACAGATGTAATGAATACGTTTCTTGAAGGAGGTAGTCCAACTGGAAAAAATCCAGTAAATGCACTTGAGATATGGAATACAATATGGAATACGGATGCAGATTCTCATGAAGGCTTGTATTTGAAATTAGCGATAGCTACATCGTTAGCTCATGCTGAACCTATAAAATATTGGACAAATAATACACCTATTAATCCATTAACGAGGTATCAACATTATAAATCAGCAGATCAAAATAATGAGTTACTTCCTTGCTTTAGAACATATGATGTTTGGCATTTAAGGTTAGTAGTGAATACTTGGTCACCAGAAGAAGATTTAACTTGGGCAAGAAAAATGATTAATACGGAACATCCCGAATTGAAAAGTCAAGATAAGATAGGAACAAGTGCATATTTGATTCAGTATGTAACAAACAACAAAGATGGAGTTAGCGTTCAAGCTGGAAATGATGCATTCTATGGTTTAGGTTGGAACCTTTCCTCAATTTACAGAAATGGTGCGGTATGCGGTGGTATTTCAAAGTTTGGTGTGCAAGTAAGTCAAGCCTTTGGTGTAGCAGCTATGCCTGTTACACAGCCTGGACATTGTGCACTCATATGGAATGACAAACCATCTTCTTGGAATTTAGGAAATGATATATCTGGATGGGGAGAATCGGGCCGTCATGATGTAACTGTTATTCCTTGGACAGATAATAGTTTGAAAAATCAAGTACCGAACATATTATTATTTGAAAATGCTGAACGTGATTCAGTAAAACTAGATCAATCAGAGCGATTACGCTGGTTAGCGAAAGCGATGTCTTCATCAGATAAGAAAAGTGCAATTTATAAAACAGCTACGAATATTCTACCAATTAATGTTTTAGTATGGAAAGATTACGTTTCTCTCATGTTACAAAATCCAAATGTAACAGATGCTGAGTGGCAAGAATTAAATAACAGTATAGTTTCTGCTTTTGCTAATGAGCCAAGACCGATGATGGATCTTCTTACTCAAATTAGAAGCCATGTTCTTAATACAGGTGATAGAGCTAAGCTTCAGCAATATACTTTAAATATATTAAATGCATTCTCCACAATAACAAATGTTAATGAGAAGCAAGTAGCTAATAATATAAAAGCCCAAATGCCAAGTTTAGGGCTGTACCTTGCTACTTTTAGTTTTGATGGAGTAAATGCAGGGAAATTAATGGGGATTAAACCGGATACGGAATACAGTATCGATGGGGGAAAAACGTATAAAGCTGCTACAAGCAATGATATGCTTCTTAGCAATGAAGAATTATCAGCAATCAATTCAACGAATGGTATTTTAACAAGAGTGATTGGAACGACGCAACCTTTATTAATTCCAATTGGAAAATCTGGTAAAGTGAATGTTTCTTCAAATGATGATGAGAACTTAATTTTTGGTCTAGACGGTACGATGGAATTCAGCATCGATCAAGGTTCACATTGGACAAAATATAATCCAGCTTCTCCTAATTTACCGGATTTAACAGGAAATGTTACGTTAACCGTTAGAAAGTTTGCTGTTGGTTCAAATCCAGCAAGTGATGCTGTTAACTTAAAGTTTACTGATACTGCTGTAGTAGGATTAATACCACGCACAAGTTTATCGGTTGCAGGTTTCTCAAGTCAACAAGATGCAAAAGGTAATGCTGGTGCAAATGCAATTGATGGAAACTCTTCGACAATGTGGCATACGTTATGGGATGGAAGTGATAAAGCTCCATACATTACGATAAAGCTTAATGAAATTACTAGTATATCGAAATTAACTTATGCTCCCAGACAAGATAGCAATAATAACGGTAACATAACTAGTTATAATATATACACAAGTTTGGATGGAGTTAATTTTATAAAGGTTGCTACTGGAAAATGGGAAAATAATAAACTTACGAAGAATGCAAGTTTCAGTAAAGTAGATGCACAATATGTAAAGCTTGAAGTGGTATCAGGATACGGTGGATTTGCCTCAGCTTCAGAAATAAAATTATATAATAACTAGTTGAAAGATTAATAGAGACTGTAGCAAACATACTTTATATGTTTGCTACAGTCTTTTTTTTATGTGCTCAAAATAATGATTTATGCGTATCAGATTTTTTAGAAGGAAAAGTTGTCAGAGCAATAAAATCAGTATCGCCTTTAGGAGCACTTTTAGTGTTGCTTTGAAATAAAGTTTAATCAATCTTTATTATAAACAATCAGACTTTATTCAAAATCCACAGTAGATATCGGTTAAAAGTTTTTTTGAGCAATATAATGAATAATTGTTTGAGGGATATCTAAAAATTGAGAAAAAAACCCAGTTCTTGTATGACTTTTATTAACACTAACAACCCCAATAGCTGCCTCATACCCAAATACAATGGGAAAACCATAAAAAATAACTTTTCACGAGATTTTAAAAAAGAGCCGTATTAAGGCTCTTTTTTAGTCTATTTATTAACTTTTTTAATTTTACTTACAAAAAGACTAATTATACCGATAGCTAAAAATGAATAACCCATTGGTAGTAAATAGAATGGTTCGACAAGAGTACCATCCGATGCAACTTTAGATCCGATAGTATTATAACTAACTACACACCCTATCCCTAGGATAAATGGTATTAAAGTTAAAATATATTTTTTCATTTTAAAACCTCCGTATGTAAGGATTGTTTGATACAAAACAAGTGATTTATAGGTTAGTAAGGCTGGAGCTACTCCTTTATAAATTATTTAATTATAAAGGATAAAATCCCAGCAATTATGCATGTAATTCCGCCTAATAACTGTCCTATTCCAGTGAGTTTGTCTAAAAATGATTCATATGTTTTCGTACTATATATACCCCATAATACTAAGACTACTCCAAAAAGTATAAATGCTAGTTTTACAATCATCGTATGGTTACCTCTGTATAATATATTTTTTATGTATTTCTTATATTTTTATTATCACATTGAAATAATAGTTAAACTATCTAATATCCTTACATAAAGGTGACAGTTTTGTAAGACTTTATAAGTAAAAATAGGGTATCACCACATCGCCATCAAGCTAAGATTTTGAAGTACCCCCTAAATTAAAAAAATTTCTCTCCAGTTAGTTATTTTAAGAAGTCAGCTCATTTTTTCGTCTTGGGGGTGTTTACTTTTCTTAAGTTGATGGATGTGGGGTCACATCACATGCCCATCAAAACCAATTAACTCACATACGATACTTAAAAGAATTACTATATTTGTTTATTTCTTCATCCAATCAAAAGATGTGATGAAGGAATTTTTTGTCGATATTTAACGAAAAATGTCATATTTTAATTGTCATATTATATAGTGGATGTTAAACTCAAAGTGACAAAAAAGAATGGAAAACAGACCATAGAAAAACTTTGTAGAAGAATATTTTTCAGAATTTTCTTTACTATTAAGGGTAAGTATTTTTGGCATACAAATCCCTACCACTCAGAACAAAAGGTGACCTGCACTCACCTTCTCTCTTTGTTTTCAGCTTGTACCAAGCATGAAGAGGCCCTGGCCGATTCCTCAATTTATACTTATATCTTATATTTTACTAATGTGAAAATGTTTATATAAAACTTCTTAATATGTATAGAACTATTAAACTTGTAAAACTACAGAAAGGATTGTGATGCAAAATGAAAAAAGATACGAAAAAAAGACAGCAAGGAATAGCCATCAAAACATTGATAGCTGTAAACGTACTTGCTTCTCCATTTATAGGAGGAATAACAGGAATCACAAAAGTTGCAGCTGAGGAACAACAAGTAACGACTGAACACGTTTTTTATGTCCCAGGCAAGGGTGATGCAGAGAAAATTAGAGATATGGATCGACGATGGTTTAGATTTAGTACCTATGAACCAACTGGACTATATGCAAGTCCCAATGAAAAAATAACCATTCAAGTAGAAGGAACACAGACTATTCGAGCTTATATAGGAACATACTCATACGATGGTGCATGGAATGAAGATTCGCTCATAAAGTCGTTCACTTTAAAACCAGGAGAAAATACAATTGAATCCCCAAATGGCGGAATGATTTATTTTTATAATCCTGGGCAAAGTGGAACAGTAAAAGCGGAGATAAAAACAGGCGGAACAACTACCCCTCTGTTTGAGTTAGGAAAACATACGCAACAAGATTTAGTAGACATGCTAAATAAATATCCTGATGCCCATGCGGTAGAACTAAAAGGGGACCGGTCACTCATAACCGCAAGTCCTGCAAGAGTGAAAAAATATTTAATAGGCTCTAACACAGATCCTGTACAACTCTTACAAAAATTAGATGAAGCTATCAAAATTCAAGACCGAGTTTCTGGTTTGTCTGAAGCAGAAGCGGACAAGCATTATGTGCACTTTGTAGAAGATAATCGCTCTGATTATTATATGTATGCGTATCCTGGTAGAACAGCATATGTGGGAGATGCGATTCAACATGTACTAAACGTAAAAGACTTCACTGAAAATGGATGGGGCCCTTGGCATGAAATGGGACATCAAAGGCAACAACTTCCGTGGATGTGGGATGGATTATCAGAAGTTACTACAAATATTTATAGTCTGTCCGTACAACGGGCTTTTGGAAATAAATCGAGATTAGAAGGCGGAACATATGACAAAGCGTTTACTTATTTAAATAAGCCTCAATCCGAAAAAGATTATAATAAAATTAATGATGTTTTTGTGAAAGTAGCAATGTTTTGGCAATTAGACTTAGCTTTTGGAGAAGAATTTTATCCGAAATTACATCAATTATACCGTGCAATCCCGAAAGAAGAGCTTCCTCAAACGAGTGACGAGAAAATGCAAGCATTTATTTACAATACATCCAAGGTTGCAAAACAAAATTTACTTCCGTTCTTTGATAAATGGGGACTTATGGCATCGTCAGAAACAAGACAAAAAATAGAAGAGTTGAATTACCCACTTTTAGCCGCTCCTATTTGGGAAGCAACTGATTCTAAACCTGTAATTGTAGAAGAAAACGGAGAAACTCCAGATATGGAACCGAAATTAACAGTACCTGTTGGAGCAACAATGAATGTAGGAGATACGTTTGACCCAATGTCAGGAGTGTCTGCTACTGATAAAGAAGACGGAGATCTTACTTCTAAAGTAACAGTTGACGGTAAAGTAGATACTACTAAACCGGGTACGTATGTTTTAACTTACACAGTTAAAGACTCTAAAGGTCATAAAGTAACTGCAAAACAAACAGTAACGGTTAAAGAGAAAGAAGAAACAAAAGATGAAGCGCCAGTACTAAAAGTACCTTCAGAAACGACAATTACTGAAGGAGATAAATTCTATCCAATGAAAGATGTAAGTGCTACGGATAAAGAAGATGGTGACATTACGTCGGAAGTAAAATATGAAGGTTATGTAGATACAAATACACCTGGCAATTACACGATTACATACACAGTTAAAGATTCTGCAGGTCATTTGGCAACTCAAACACAAACTATAACAGTTAAAGAAAAACCTGCTGAAGACAAAGAGCCAGAGTTAACAGTACCGGAGGAAACAGTATTAACAGTTGGTGATCAATTCGACCCAATGGGTGGAGTTAAAGCTATCGATAAAGAAGATGGTGATATCACTTCTAAAGTAACATATAGCGGAGACCAAGGTACTGATAAAGAAGGTACTTACAAAATCAAGTATGTTGTGGAGGATTCTAAAGGTCATCGAGTAATTAAATTACGTACTGTAATTGTTAAAGCGGCAGAAAAACCTTCGGAAGACCAAGCTCCGGTGTTAAAAGTACCATTTACAACTACGTTCCATGTAGGAGATACGTTTGACCCAATGTCAGGAGTGTCTGCTACCGATAAAGAAGATGGCAATTTAACAAGCAAAGTCAAATATAAAGGTAATGTAGATACTACTAAACCGGGAACGTATGTTTTAACTTACACAGTTAAAGATTCTGCAGGTCATTTGGGAACTCAAACACAAACTGTAACAGTTAAAGAAAAAGAAAAACCTGTTGAAATTCAAGGGCCTGAGTTAACTGTACCTTCAGAAACTACAGTAACAGTTGGAGATAAATTCGATCCAATGTCTGGGGTTAAAGCTATTGATAAAGAAGATGGCGATATTACTGATAAAGTAATACAATTTGGTGAAGTAGATACATCTAAAACTGGTACTTACGAAGTAAAATTCCTTGTTCGTGACTCCGGTGGTAATGAGGTAACTACAATACAAAAAGTGGTTGTGAAAGATAAAGACAACGGTAATGGTGCTGATAATGGCATTACTGGTACTAACAACAGCAATGGCTCTGATACTGGTAACAGTAATATCTCAATCAATAGTACTTCTGATAAAAAAGAAGATACATATAAAGAGCTTCCAAAAACGGGTGCAAGTACAAATAACAGTGCAGCATTGGGCATATTGATGGTTCTTGCAGGTATGGTAATTATTTTTGGTCGCAAATTTAAAAGGTACTAAAATAATTGTGACTCAGTGCAGTGAATAAAAAGACATCTTCAAATTAATTTGTACCCTTTGTAAAGGACATTTTTAAAAAAAGTTAGGCAACATCAAGAAGGTGATTTCTGTATCCAACAGGAGTCATCTTTTTTAAATTCCATTGATATCTATAATGATTATAGTACGTCATATATTTCTTAATCTCTTGTTTTAATTCAATAAAAGACTCGCAAGGTTTTATATGTGCTTCATCTTTCAGATGACCAAAAAACGATTCTTTATGGGCATGCACCTTTTTACAATCACCAAGATTTACAACATGACGAGTATCTTCATCCATGAATGTTATTCTCTATTTACTGATGATCGTTTTTTTATCTAGGCTAAGCAACATACCGTATGCCTCAGAACCCCTTTTATAAAAAAGGACAATATATGTAACGGTTCCCCTTTTGATTTGAAAAAATCATATAAAAATATAGTGCTCTTAAAGAGTTTTGTTACAAATTTGTTATGTTTGACTTAAAAAAAGGAAAGTAATATTTATTTGTAGAAAATTTTTAAGGATAAAAATGAATGTAAAAATAGAATGACTATCTATGATAAGAAAAGGGGGCACTTATATATGCTAACAAATGATTTAGATTTCCGATTAGAACCACGTTTAAAAGAACTGTATGAACAACATAAAATAAGAGCGCAGAAGATAGACTGGGGTTATCATGAGTTTTTACCATGGGATAAGGGAATGGACTTTAAAAGAGTTCCTTGGGATGAAAGTCAAGTTACTCTTCCTTCTGGTGTAATTACGGCCATTGAAACAGCTTTATTAACAGAAGTGAATTTACCATGGTTTACAACGTATTTATCTGCGACTTTTAAAGGGTCCCTTTCTGTTATTACAGACTTTATTCATACTTGGACTTCAGAAGAGGATCAACATTCGAATTTATTGGAGACATATTTACTACTCACTCGAAGTGTGAATCCCAAACGATTACATGAATTAAGAAAGTCAGTCGTTGAGGGGGGATTTGAGCCCGATTTTCACACACCAATCGAAGCAATGACGTATACGACGCTACAAGAACTTGCAACGATGGTGTTTTACAATAATGTAGCTAAGGTTGCAAGTAAGCATGATCCAGATCTTGCTACATTATTACGCCGTCTTGCAAAAGATGAAACTCTTCATTATGCGTTTTATCGAGAAGTCATTCGAACACATTTGGAATTGGAACCTAATTATTGCTATCATATTGCCAATGTAATTATGAATTTTAAAATGCCAGGTGCTGTCATGCCTGATTTTGAAAATAGAATGGCTGTGATTGCAAAAGAAGCTAACTATGGACCGCTACAATATTTTGATCAAGTACTTGATGTAGTGGTTGATTATTGGGGGTTAAAAGATTTAAGACCAATTGCACCTCTAGCTGAAAAAGCAAGAATTGAGATTTTGGAGTACCAAACAAGATTGAAAAAAATACGGGATCGATTTGGTCGTTTTCAAGGGAAAACTGATCTACGTTAATTAGTAAAGGTTTCAGAATATACGCGGGAAAATCCCCCTTCCCTTTATTCGAAATCCGACACGCTCCCTATAAATTTGGTGCTGTTTTTACTAAATTTTATTTTTGAAGAAAAAGATATTGACACTAAAAATAAATTTATGATATTATTAAATATTTGATAAAAAATCACATATATGTTAAGCTTAACAAGGTTACCATATATGGAGGTGGATTATATGTTTCAAATTGGCGATAACATTGTTTATCCAATGCACGGAGCAGGTATAATTGAAGCCATAGAAGAAAAAGAATTCTCAGGGGAAAAACAACGGTATTATGTTATAAAAATGTCAATCAGTAATATGCAAGTCATGATTCCTATGGGTAAAATATTGAGTTCGAGTATACGCCCAGTTACTGATATACTTGCATTAAAACACATTATACACATTTTTCAGCATGGAGAATCAGATAGATTATTGCCGTGGAAACAAAGGTATAAAGTGAACACGGACAAAATAAAAACGGGTGAAATACAAGAAGGTGCTGAAGTTGTACGTGATTTAATGCGTATGAAGAAAGAAAAGGCACTTAATACAAGCGAAAAAAAAATGTTGGATAACGCACATGAATTTTTGATTAGTGAACTAGGATTAATTAAAGGAATCACTGAAAATCAAATAAAAAGTTTCTGTTAAGATTCATTATAGATAATGTATTACATCCCCCGAAAATATCCTGAATTTTTCGGGAATATGATTATTATTAAAAGTAAATCATTTCAAAGACATTCAACTTCTTCAGCTCACTTTTAGAGTAGGAACCTCTTTTGTTATTACTTCAATCTAATCCATTTTTATTTTTAAATTTCTTTTACGAACGTTCGAAGTTGCATCAAATAACTCGATTAAATAGTCACTTGATTTTTGCAATCCTGATTCACACTGGCACGGACAAGGATCCGTAAGGATGAAAGAGAGGTAGGGCTTTCATTGTTTTAGGTAATATATTATCTAAGTCATTATTTCTAGAAGAAAAAACAATCGATCTCACCGCTATCTCTTTAAGAGTTCCTTACATCTACTGAGACAGTGAATAGGTAATTGTTTATCTCTTCTTTACGTAAAATTGATAAACGAACTGGTAACACCATATGGTCAACTACAAAAAATGGTTTCCAGACCAGGAAACCATTTTTAATTTCATTTACATAACACTAATAAATTAAGCAGTAAGAAGGAGTGCACACATGAAAAAAATGTTAACAAAAGAATTAAGTAATGAATTAAAGAAGCGGGAAGGGGTCATTTCTATTACAGTTGAGCCTTATGAAAAAATCGAAGTTGGTGGAATTCGTGTAGATGGACCAGCTGTTATTCTAATTAATCAAGAATAGCTAGAAATAGTTGAATGAACGAAGAAAAGGATCAGCCTTTACGAGAAGGGAAGATCCTTTTTGTTTGCTGCAGTTAATATGGGATATACATAATTTTCATCTGATGTGTTGGGGGTTAAAAGGAAGGAGAGGGTCGGGATTATCATAGTGGAAAGCTTAATATTGGTAGGATTTCTTTTCATGTTATATACATTAGTTGCTAAAAAAACAAACTAATTATTTAAATGGACAGATTTTTCTTTTTAAGGTAGGGATTTATTTTATAGTGAAATGGATAATTTAGATGGATGCAAGGAAAGAACGCATAAAATACGAGAAAATGTCAAAGAATTATGACTGTATTTATTTAGTTTCGTTTATCCTATTAATTGTGCTTGTTTGTAGTAGTGTGATTATCATAGGAGCTACAGGGGGAAAATATGGAGTGTTTTTATTGTTAGCAATTTTACTTAACGCACGTATTACTAAAGAATCTCAAAAAATGTATGAGCACTATTCTAATAAAGGGCGTATTTAAAATGATACATATCTTGAAAGGAACAGCCTGGATGTACATTCAAAATATCCCTATATAATCACCTATTAACTAGTAAAAGTAACCTTATATAAATAATTTTTTAGCAATTTAGGAATAGAAAACGCACCTTATTAAAATGTTATTTTCGTTCCTATAATGAATTATCCTTCTAGCATAGTTATAAGATTTATATCATATATTAAGAGGAAAAATGTAAGTTAGAAAGGAGTCCTATAGAATGAGTTATTTAGAGGCAAATGACTTTAGTGAACAAGATATGGTAAGTGTACCTAATCCCTACGTATATCAGACATTACAATCGGTAATTGGTAAACATGTGGTTATTGAAACTGTAAGAGGTAATGTAAGAGGAAAGTTAAAGAATGTGAAACCAGATCATTTGCTCACTGAAGATAAGGTGCCGCAAATTGTATGGATTATGCCAAAACAATGATCAAATTACATCTAGTTTGATTTATAACAGATTGGCGTCATAGACGCCCAAATAAAAATACAGGGTTTTATCTCTGTGTTTCTTCAAATTTTCGTTTTTGAATATATGCTTGAGCATGAATGATTTCTTCCTGAAGTGCTTCTAATTCTTCCGTAGATCCTAATTCAATCCTCATATAAGTAGTAACTAAACTAATCATCATATCCATCTTCTCTACTATATTTTGAATGACCTGTTCAGATTGCTCTTTTTTAGGGTGTTGTATTGCTATTAATACATTTTCTATATAATTGTTCTTTCTTTGCTGGATATCATTTATAAACTGTTTTGTGTTTGAGTTCATTTGTTTTTCCTCCGTTTTGCATATACTTCTATTCTATCATATTTGAATAGAAAATATTGGATCCCCCTAAATTCACATCTGTCTCGTACATCTCCTCAAATATACAAACTAATTCCTTAACGTACAGAGAACTAATCGAAATGTGTCATTTTTATGTCTAAACGTACAATTTTCTTTTTTTGATATGGTGACCCCATGTCCATCAACTTAAAAATTTTATAGCACCCCAAAATAAAAAATTGTACCTTTTCACCTGGAGATGCCAATTTTCTCGTTTTGGGGTATTTGCTTTTCTTAGCTTGATTGTGATGGGGCGGAACCCCTATTAAAGACATTTCCACTTCTAAAATAGAAGGTACTTGCAATTTCAGTACGAATTCCAGTTGAATTCGTGTTACTTAATCGTTCCCATCCCGCCAATTTTAATCTTAACCTTGACGTTTACATCGCCCTTTGCTAATTCATTATTCCATTTATTTTGGACTTTTTTCCATTCTGGATATGTGTAAGTTCTTGCATATCCTCCAAGCCCAATAGGGTCGATTTTGGCAGTTTGCATTTTTTGTATTAATTGATTGAAATCAGCTTCCAGCTTAGTTTCAATCGCTTTTTGTAATTTTGCTGCGTCCTTTTTTGTATTAAACGAAAAAAGCCGTTCTGTAATACCGATTCTCATCTTTACATCTACATTAAATATAAAATGATTATCATATCTTGCCTTTGTCTTTACTTGAATACCATTGGCAGTAAAACTTATCCAATCTTTATCTTGGCTATCCGACTTTAGCTTAATTGGAATTGTGAATGGAAACTCACCTGTAGTTCTTTGTTGCAAAATGCGTAATAGTTTGGTTTCATTAGATTTTAGCGTTAATTTATACTTTCCTTTTTCATCCAATAAAGCTGTACCTGTCACCCATATTTTATTCTTTTTTTTCACCTCAGTAATATTTGCTGTTACCCCTTTGTCTGCTCTTTGTTCATATAGTTCTTGAAGAGTTGTTTTTACTGTGATATTTCTTAAAGAAGCGGTATCAACTAGTTTTGTTAAATATATAGGAAGCCGCGGCTTATCTTTTGGGCTATAGAAGATGACGTCCGAAACAGGCCCATCTACAGCGACAACCCTTGCGGTAACTGTATTTTTGGGATCTCGGTAAAATGGATCGAGGTGATTTTCCCAGTTTTTTCGTTTCAGTAGCCTTTTTCCAACTAAAATAACCTGTGTTTTACTTCCCGCGGTAAGCGCCATAACCGTAGCATCAAATTGCTCTCTAGATTTTCGAACCGTAGCAGATTTCACACCAGTAGTTTCTTCTTTTATCTTTGCTTCTTTATTGAAAACAGGGCTAGATATATACACTAATAAATTATCATTACGATCTAAATCAATACCAAGAACAAGAGTAAGAGAAACATCTTCAACATTTGTTTGATCAAAGCATCCAGTCATCATGAACACCGATAATAAAATACAACATAGTACTTTTCTTTTCAATGTATCCTCCCCTGGCGAAACTTCTCATATAGACAGCAGTACAGCCATAAAATGATAGGTAATATATAGGTTAATCCTAATCCAGCATTCGAAAATACCTGTTGCCAAATTTCGGCTTCATTCCAACTAGGATGAGTCCAAAATATGATGCCGATAATGAGCAATAAGAGAACAACCACATGAGAGCTATGATCTTGTTTTCCAAGTAATTGGCTTGAACAAAATACAGAACAGTATAGGGCAGGAATCCATGATGTGGAAACAATGGTTAAGTAAACAGCCAATAAAATCATGTCAAAACGTTCTAAAAAACGAAATTCAATTACTTTCACTAAATTTAGTACCGGTTGATTATATTGCGTAATGCTATCAGGGCTAAAATAAGCAAAACAAACAATAGTAGTAAATAAATAAAATAACATCGTTAATGTGTTTGCAATAACCATTCCATGGACTGCATACTGTTTTTTTTGTAAAAAAGGATATAAAAAGAAAGCAATATCAAACCCTAAATAAGCAAAAATAGTGGTCGGTACAGCCGTTAATACAGGTTTCCATCCTTCTTTTAATAGCGGAAAGAAGGGCATCCAACTTCCGTTCTCTTTAAGCGGTATCAAAAAAAACAACGGAATCCAAAGCGCCATATAAAAAAAAAGTTCGGAGTATCGCCCTATAATACGAGGACCGTTACGCGCAACAAAAAAGGTAGGAATCGAAAACAAAAAGATAACGATATAGTCAGGCGTTTTCGGAAGAAGCCATCCCTTAAGAAAAAGCATAGCGTTTACAAGAACGATACAAGTATAAAAAGCGAAGTACATCATGTAAATAACAACGAATGCTTTCCCTACTATTTTTCCAAACAATCGTATAAGAATGTCATAAATCGTGTCCTCGGGATATCTTGCAGCAGTTTTCACGATAAAAACACCTGATATTGTGGAGAATATCCAACCAATCAATATAGCTATCCATCCATCTGTTCCAGCGTTTTCTGCAAGCACGCGCGGAAGTGATAAAACGCCAGTGGCCACCTGCATTCCATTGATTAAAACAATATACTGCATAAGAGTGATGTCATTATAGGCATACTTTTTCATGATTTCACCTTTTATTAGGATTCTTTCCTTGTCGAATAGATTGAATGGTTCCATTATCCTTAGGACGCCTTCTTATTGCCCATAAAGGAAAGCGTAAAAAAGCATCTTTCATATCTGCAAAGCGAAACGGTGCTAATGGCGTTCCGTAAGGAGTACCTAGCGATTCAAGACTGATTAGATGTCCAATTAAAGTCATCCACCCGATAACAAGTCCAACAATTCCAAATAAGGCAGCTGCTAGCATCATCGGAAAGCGTAAAAGTCTTACTGCCGCTCCCATATCATAATTAGGGATAACAAAAGAAGAGATGGCTGTAATAGCAACAACAATAATCATAATGTTGCTTACAATTCCCGCCTGAACAGCCGCCTGTCCAATGACAATACCACCTACAACTCCAACTGTCTGACCGATCGGAGTAGGTATCCGTAAAGCCCCTTCTCTCATCGTTTCCAATGTTATTTCCATAAGTAATGCTTCCATAACTGGAGAAAAGGGTACGCGCGTTCTTGATTCTGCAATAGATAAATACAGCTCTACAGGAATAACTTCAAAATTAAAGGAAATAAAAGCAACATAACTCGCAGGCAAAAATAAAGCAATTATAAAGGAGATAAAACGAAGCATCCGAATAGACGAAGCAACTAGCCACCTTGTACCGTAATCATCCACTCCTTGAAAAAAGCAAATAAAATTTGTTGGAGCAATTAACACATTAGGCGAATGATCCATTACAGTTACAAATCTGCCCTGTAGAATGTGAGATACTGCCAAATCAGGTCTTTCAGTTAATATAAATTGTGGAAACGGTGAGTACGGGTTATCTTCAATGAATTCTATAAGTTCCCCATTACTAGCAACAGCGTCGACTGTAATATTATGAATCCGTGTTTCTAATTCCTTCAGCACATCTTCAGAAGCTACATCTTTCAAATATAAAATAGAAATCTTCGTTTTGCTTCGTACACCAATTACTATTTCTTTTACCGTTAATTCACGATGAGGAATATACCTTCGAATCATTGCGATATTTTGACTTCTAATTTCTGTAAATCCTTGATGCGCACCTTTTAGAGCTATTTCGTTATGAGCGTCTTCAACATTTCTTTGTGGCCATCCTTTCGTATCCAATTGATGTGCTGTTGTTCGACTGTGGATTAATAAAACACTATCTCCTCCAAAAATAGCATTTTCAATCTGACTCCACGTATTAATAATTTTGATTTGTCCTAATGGAATTGGAAGTTCCGTATTGGTATCAAAATCACTATTCATCAAAGGACTTAGAACATGATTTTGAATCAATTCTTTATCTGTTAATCCAGACAAATATACTAAAGCGGCTTCTAATCCATCTGCTTTTATTTGAAACCGGCGAATCACTAAATCAGGTGCTTGACGAAATATATTCTGAATATCAGCTATGTTTTTCGATAAATCAGCGCCTAAGAGGGAGTCTTCAATATTTTTTTTCTGAAAATGAGTATTGTCTCGTATTGAAAATGACTTAGGATTGTCTCTATATTTTAAACGCTTCAAAAATTTAGCCATGATTCCCTCACTTTCTATGCACCTTTTATAGTACGTTTAGTATGCATATAGTAAGAAAAAATATCCTAATAACCAGCGAGGTAACATGAGAATTATTACTGTAAAGTTTTTGGGGCATATTTGGGGTCACTATACATCACCATCAAGTTAAGATAAATTTGTATCCATATAGCGAAAAAATCGCTATTCTTTTTGTAGAAATATGCAGAAAGGATGGCATTTTTTATGAATCTTTCGATTCAAGATGAACTCCAATTATTTGCTGAGGAATTATATCAATATTTTACTCCTTCATTTTTAGAAGAGCTTGCTAGAGAGTTAGATTTTGTTCAACGAAAGCGCAAATTTTCAGGACATGACTTAGCCACTATTTGTGTTTGGATGAGTCAACGGATAGCGAGTGATTCTGTAGTTAGACTGTGTAGTCAACTACATGCAGCTACAGGAACTCTTATTAGTCCAGAAGGACTAAATAAACGGTTCAATAAAAAAGCTGTTTGTTTTTTAAAACATGTTTTCTCTGCATTATTAAAAAATAAAGTTTATGAAACTTCAGTGATTCCAAGTTCTTCACTAACCCATTTTCAACGAATTCGCATTTTAGATGCAACGATTTTTCAAGTGCTAAAACACTTAGCTAGTGTGTATCCCGGTTCGGGTGGTTGTGCACAAACAGTAGGTATAAAGATTCAATTGGAATATGATTTACATAGTGGGCAGTTTTTAAATTTTCAAGTTGAACCAGGGAAGAATAATGATAAAACCTTTGGAACAGAATGTTTAGCGACATTACGGCCTGGCGACCTTTGTATTCGAGATTTGGGTTATTATTCACTGGACGATTTAGATCAAATGGACCAACGTGGGGTATATTATATATTGCGGCTGAAATTAAATAATATGGTGTATATCAAAAATGAGTTTCCTGAATACTTTCGAAATGGGACAGTAAAAAAACAGTCTCAGTACATCAAAGTTGATTTAGAACACATTATGAATACCTTAAAACCAGGACAGGTCTATGAAATAACAGATGCTTATATTGGAAAGGATAAAAAACTATTTACACGCGTTATTATATATCGATTAACTGAAAAACAACTTCGAGAACGTAAAAAAAAACAAGTGTATACCGAAAGTAAAAAGGGTATTACGTACTCAGAGAAAAGCAAACGATTAGCTGGTATGAACATTTATGTTACCAATACAGCTTTGGAATGGGTTCCGATGGAACAAATACATGATTTTTATTCCCTCCGCTGGCAGATTGAAATTATCTTTAAAACTTGGAAATCCTTATTTCAAATTCATGATTGGCACAATATCAAACGAGAGCGATTAGAATGCAACATTTATGGAAAACTCATCGCTATTTTTTTATGTTCTTCTACTATGTTTAAGATGCGACAATTAATTTTACAAAAGAAGAAAAGAGAATTAAGCGAATATAAAGCCATTGGAATGATTCAAGACCATCTATACATTCTTTATCAAGCTATACAGCAAAACACCCGAGAAATAACAAAGATTTTAATCCGCCTGTTCCATCTTCTACAGAAAAATGGACGAAAATCTCACAGATATGAGAAGAAGACTGTCTTTGATATTATGGGTGTTGTCTATGAGTATAATGGATTGAGAAAACAAAAAAATTGCATAATTAAAAAAGTGAAACCCGTTAGGGTTTATTTGGTATGCGCATTTTTAAGAATATACTTCTATTTTAAGAATGTTTTAACCCGGCTGAACAAAAGTTCAGTTTGGTACACTCTTAAGTTGATGGGCGTGTATGGTGACCCCTAATTGGCACATTTGAAACATGATAGAAGAACAGAGTAGCTACACTTTGGCTTATCCATACGCATAAAGCTATTAAATCTTGTGCTCGATACTTACTTGTTCGCTGTACAAACCCAGCATCTCTAGCTAGATTCTGTAAGGTATTTGGGGATAACAGACTCTGAATCTCCTGTGCAAATAGTTGTAGTTCGTCAGATACAGAAATAGACATACAAAAAACGCCATCCTTTCCTATGATTCTACAGAAAGAATAACGTATTTTATTCATTTTGAGGGTATTTCTTTTTATTAGCTTGATAGCGATGTGGTGGAACTCCTGTTTTTAAAAAATAAATATCACAAAATCAAAGTGTAAAATCACACTATTATAGACAAAAACACTCTTATAGTGTAAAATTACACCATAAGAAAAGGAGAGATATTATGGATAAACAAGAATTTATTCAATTAGTAAATGAAAAATTAAAACTTATTCGTATTGAAAATGATTTATCACAAGATAAAATGTCTGAAATTATCGGTTTATCCAAAAAAACCTTAATAGAAATAGAAAAAGGGAGACGCAGTCTCACATGGACAGGCGCAGTATGTGTGGTCACTCTTTTTGAAGATAGCGATATAGTCCATATGACTTTTGGAGACGATATTAACGAGATTATCAAAACAATTGCTTTTACAAATTATAATAATAGTTTCCCAAAGACTTTAGGAGGAAAACTATGGTGGCGAGAACTAAAAGAGTTGAATGGTTATAAAATACAACAAAACATCCTTTCTCAACATTACCGAATTTTAAACAAAGAAAATCATAGAATATGTAGTTCATTTGAATTAAATGAACTTGAAAAAAGATTTATAGAAATAACAAAATAATTATAATAGATTCACCTGAAAAAACTTATTAAGTAATCTTTGATTGATGTCACAGCAAAAATCTTAAATAAATTAAATTTTGGGGAGTAATTAAAATGAAGAAAATAACAATCATTTCGCGTTTAAATATTATAATAGCTAGTATGTTAATATTAAATTTATTTATTTTCACATCTCGAATGCGCTCTTTACCATGGTTTATTGAAGATGGTTGGGGATATTTAGGATTAGTTCCGACATCTTTTGTTTTATTAATCATCTTTTTAAAATCTTATCAGCTACATAAAAATAAAGAGATTAGTAATTCACAAAAATTTATTCCACTTGTTTCAGCAATATTTACACTCTTCTTTCTACTAATGCCTTTAAATGATTTTATGACTATATTTGCGCTTATAGTCAATGTAAGTATATTATGTTTTATATCCTTTTTGACAAATTCTAATTATAAATAAAATTATAGATAAAAAAGAGTTGTTCAATCGAACAACTCTTTTTTATCTATGAGAAATGCACTTCAAACGGTTCTGGTGCAAAGATTGCATTTATTTAAAAGAGGTATATATATATTCCTAATGGCATCTATTCTTATGCAGACATTCCGAATAGTTGATGAATAAACTTCACTTCATTCTGGACAGACTTGTCCCGTAAAATAAGTTGGCCTTTTTTAATGATATGCATCGCTTCTATTCCTGAAAGAATAGATTTAGCTGTACGAAAAGATTTCAATCCTAACATTGAACGAACTCTCTTTTTAATAAAACGATGATCTTGCTCTACAATGTTATTAAGGTATTTTACCTGCCTTATTTGGATGCCTACAGGCATCTTTTTCTCTGTCTTCAACTCTTCAATCGCTATAGGATAGGCCGGGTTTTTGTCCACTGTAATCACACGGGGCTTTGAAACATGAAAAAACTGCAAAGCTTTCTTGAAAAAACGCTTTGCACCCCATATCCATCAACTTAAGAAAAATAAATGTCCTCAAAACGAAAAAATGAGCTGACTTCTCAGAATAACTACCTGTAGAGAAAGAAAATTTTCATTTAGGGGGAACAATTAATTTCTTAACTTGACGGCGATGGGGTCTCGATAACGAAACGCGAATTTCGTACGTTAACAAAGTTCCTTAAACGACCGTTTTCGGTTCTTATAACGAAATCTTTGTTATATCAAGGGATATAGCCTTAGCGTACAATTTTCTCAAAATGATATGGTGACCTCATGTATAGTGTGCCCTACAGGTTAACTCTATTTAAAATTCTTTGCAACAAAACCTATAGATTTAATCCAACAGAATCAATTTTCACCAAAAAGGTCTGCTCAAGTATGAGCAGACCTTTTTTTATATGGTTTATCATGGGTTAGGTGCAACAAAGCGTTGCTTTTTCAGTGTCCTTTTCCATGATTTTTACATTTCCACTTTTATCGATTTTGTAGGGGATTTTATTTTTTTCTAATTTTTCAATCAGAATAGGATTCTTTGATGAACTGAAAATGATATACTCATTTTTTGTATAATTATTATAGTATATGATTATAACTAGGCATAAACATAAAAATACCAATCCTGAAAAAAGTATATAAATTTTTTTCATAATTTAGGTCCCCTCAAATTAATGGTTTATTGATTTGTCCACCAGAGTGACCCGTTAGAGTCATACTGATAACTAATATATTTTAAAAGTCCATTACGTATATCTTGTCTTAAATTATCAGCCATAGCTTGCGGACTTACAGACCAACCGTTATGCACTCTCCATTGATACATGTCGCGCCCTTTTTGATTATTATAGTAATCCATATCATGTTCTTTTTGAGGACCTGGATTATATCTTTCATGGTTATCTGCTACAATTTTAGCATTAGAGCAACCTATACTTTTACACATAAGAGCATTCCAATAGGAATGTCTAAATGCGTCCCCTTTTCCATTATGAGTACTGCTTGGATAATATGCTTTAGCCATATTAATAGCTGCATTAACATTTAATCTTGCTTGCCCACATTTATAAGCACCTATTGATCTCAGACATGCTTGCATTTCAGCACTTTTTCCTAAAGCACCTGCAATACTAGCACTACGTTTTACTCGTGTATTAGGATTGCTTTCCTTTTCAATTACTAACTCATCAAATCTTTTATTACCTTCTTCTTCATTTTGAATCTGACCGTTATCCATTTCTACAACCAACTGTTCAAAAGCGGCCATATAAGCTTTTTCATTGACTGGATCAGTTTCTGCTACTGCTGCATTACCTACTGTCATCGTTAAAAAGATACCAGATAGGAGTCCTAATACTGTTTTCTTAAACTTCAAATTCATGTCCTCCATACGTTTGTGATTTTCAGGTGTTTGATATACCCTTCCTTTTTTAAATTCTAAATATTATTAATAGAGTAAACAAGACTATTAATTAATATATCTAAATGTTAATATTAGATATCAAGAAGTTTATGCTACACGTTATTAAATACTTAGATGGTAAAGTTTCAAAAAGCATAAACAGGTGTCGCTAAATGGGGGAGCCATTTAGGCAGTGATTAATAATTTGTGTAATTTATTATACGTTGAAAAACCGAAGTCTGAACCAAGACTTCGGTTTCTTTTATATACAGATATGGAATCGATTCTGGGATTTAATTACAAATAAAAAGAACTCTATTCAAGTCGATACAGAGCGGCCTGACACCCAGATACAATTGGTAGCTAATTCGTTTCCAAAAAATTTTCGTTTTCTTTTTACAAAACCTAATTCTTTTGCGAGGTCTTCCAAAAGAGAAGGGGTTAAATGGCGGCGTAGCTCTTCAGCAAATAATTGTAGTTCATCTTGAATCGAAAGATTCATAAAAAACGACATCCTTTCTATCTAGCTTGTTTAGAAGGAATAACGTTTTTTTACTCTTGGTGGTAGTATAGATTCTTAAGTTGATGGACATGGGGTCCCGCCAACCAAATGACATAAAACCCACGATAAGACATTTTTTGGAAAATAAAAAGCCGATTTTCCTACGTTAGGGGTTACCATACATATCCATCAACTTAAGAACTCATTACAGCCAACTGTAGATGAATATTAATTATTTTTTCACTAGACTAACCCATACATGATAAAAATGTACATGACAAATAGAACCTATAGGGTCTGAATTTTTGATACTATGCAGCTCGATCTTGGCACATGGTATAATTGTATATGACACCTTACGAATAAAAAAGACCACCTCATATAAGATGGATTCCACTTTCTTGCTATTCAAAGAAATCATCATACCCCGCATTATAAATACCGATAACGGTTAGTTTGTACTCTTGATCTCCATATTTTTTTCTCTTCTCACGAACAACAGAGCTGTTTCAAAAGCTCCCTCTTAGCAGAAGTTTACTTTTGTGACAGCTCCAGTTACTCTATATATTATTTATTGCTTGTTTCTACTTGCTTGGCCTCTGTTGTTTCAGCAGCTTTTGTCAGCTTTCCTTCTTTTTCAAGCTGATCAATCAGTTCATCTAACGTGACCCCTTTTTCTTTAGCCATTTCTTCTAAGTTGACAGTTTCACTGGATTTTGAATCTGCCGCTATTTCGGTAGCCACAGTTGTTTCAGCAGCTTTTGTCAGCTTTCCTTCTTTTTCAAGCTGAGCAGTTAGTTCATCTAACGTGATCCCTTTTTCTTTAGCCATTTCTTCTAAGTTGACAGTTTCACTGGATTTAGTATTTTCCCACATGTCGTTGTTGCTCGCAGCATATACAGATCCTCCAACAACAGATAACCCTAGCACAAGTGTAGCAATTGTTAATTTTTTCTTCATATTAAATTCCTCCTAGAATGTTTTTAACCTCTACCATACGATAGATAGATTCTATAATATTACAATTGAGCCTGCTTGCCTGCATCCTTTCTATTTGATGTTACCAGTATATAAAAATCCATGTTAAATCCTTGTTAAGAGAAACACTTCTTAAAAATTCACAAAATAAGGCTTTAAATAAAAAGGTTCAACAACCATTCAAAGCCTTTTTCATTTTCTTATTTTATTTTACCAAGTGTAATTTCGAAACAAGTACCGCCGTTCTCATTATCCGTAACTACGATGTTTCCATTGTGCTTGGTTATGATATTTTGCACAATGGAAAGTCCTAAGCCTGAGCCACCCCATTCACGAGAGCGTGATTTATCCACTCGGTAAAACGGCTCAAATATATTCTTTTTTTCCTCATCGGGGATACCAATTCCCGTGTCTTTAATTTCAACCATTACCTGCTTTTTATCCGATTTAACTTTAATCATTACCTTACCACCGTCGATATTGTATTTAATACCATTTTCAACAAGGTTATAAAACGCTCGATAAAGTAAATCTATATTTCCGTAAACAACACTATCAGCGCAATCCAAATATAGTTTAACCTCTTGTTCATCAGCAATATGAGAAAGTTCGGAAACAATATCTTCAAAAACATCCTTCAAGCAGATGGTTCCATCCTCAAATCCATCATTCATATTTGTCATATCCAAAAGGGTAAATACAAGCTCAGATAATCGTTGTGTTTGCTTTTCAAAAACGTTAATGAGTGCATCATATTCTTCTGTAGAATGTGCGTTTTTCTTTTTAAATACATCAATCTTTGTTTTTAAAACCGCAAGTGGCGTTCGGAGTTCATGGGCCGCATTTGCAGAAAAGCGACTTTGCATCATAAAAGCATCGTTTAGCTTATCCGTCATTTCATTAAAAGACTGCGTTAGCTCAGCTATTTCATCATTGGTTAGTGGAATGTTCATCGTTTCTGATAGATTATGCACAGTCCTATTCTTAATTTGACTATTTAGTGTATCCAGTGGTTTTAACACTTTGCCTGATGCATAGTATGTCAATACGCCACCACCGAAAATGACTAAAAGCATATAAAAAACACTTTCAAACTGAAAATCCGTTCTTGCTTTTTGTGCATCTTCATTTGGTATAGGCATCATGACATTTGGTGGCGTTTGGTGATTGTCAATAACATTGCTATCTTCACCAACTTCTAGTGCAGGTAATAGAGAGGCTGCATCAATTCTTGTTGCCATTATACCAGCATAAAAATTTAAAATTAATGTAAGCCCTATACAACAAATCATTAATAAAATTATCATCACTGCAGTAAGTCGCAGCCGAATTGGAATTTTTTTAAACATCAAGCGTCACCATCATTTTTAGTAATAAAATAACCCTCACCAATCTTTGTACGTATCGGATCATAATCTAAAAGAGCTTTCATTTTTTTTCGTAATGTAGCTATATGAACTCGAATAGCACCACTAAAGCCATCGGCATTTCCATCCCAAATGTGTTCAATCAATTCTTCTTGACTAACAACTCGTTCTTGATTAAGCAGAAAGTATTCAAGCAATGCGAATTCTTTTTTTGTGAGAATCAGTTCTTTTTCATCCACAAATGCTGTGCGTTTTGATAAATCAATATTTATATTACCGCAAGATAAAAGGCTATTTTCCTGCACAAATTTTCGCCTTAATAAATTTCTTATTCTTGCTTCCAATTCCGCAAAGGCAAATGGTTTAGTTAAATAATCATTCGCACCAATATCTAAACCTTTAACTTTGTCATTTACGCTACTTCTTGCACTAAGGATTAATACTTTTAATTCTTTATTTTCTTCTCTTAACTTTTCTAAAACCTTTAATCCGTCCATTTTCGGAAGATTTAAGTCAAGTATTATTAAGTCATAATTTTCAACGTACGCCAGTTCATAAGCATCTTTACCATTACTACAGGTATCAACCGCATACCCTTCTATTCTAAGTCCCTCAGCGATAGCTTCCTGTAAATCCAACTCATCTTCAACAACAAGAATTCTCATACCTTAATCACCTCATTTTCATTATTATAAATAGTTGTGCGTTAAATCTATGTTAAGCAATTATTATCAAAAAATAGGGGCCACACTTATTGTCTATAAATTAGATCGTTTAGGAAGAAATCTTTCTGATATGATCCGTACTCATGAAAAACTTATCAAAAACGATGTTGGGGTCATCGCTATTAATGATAACATTGATACTCGTAAGAAAGATGACATGACTACTAAAGTAATGGTTACAATCTTATCTTTATTTGCTGATATTGAACGAAACTATATACTGGAGCGAACACAGGCTGGACGTATTAAATATGTAGAAAATGGCGGGAAACTGGGGAGAACTCCTAAAATCAATAAGTCTAAAACTGATTTGATACTCGAGTTACTTGATCAAGAAAAAACGAAACAGGAAATTGCTGATTTTTTAAATGTTGATAGAACCACCATTTATCGTACACTAAAACGAAATGGTTATTAGGAAAATCATTAATAACGAGTGCTATCTATGCATCTAATTTTGTTTTCAAAGAATATTTGGCCATAAAAAAACTGCACCTCTAATTGTTAGTTATGTCTAACAATTGAAGGTGCAGTTCACCAATGAGGTGCTACTTTTCTATCTATTTACACACGTACAGCTGTACCGCTTACCGCAACCATTAACATTCCGTCGCGAACCACTTCGTAGTCTACATCGATACCAACAATTGCATTTGCTCCTTTTTGCGTCGCAAGTTGTTTCATTTCGTCCATCGCAATGTCACGAGCTTCTTTTAATTTACTTTCATATGCACCAGAACGGCCACCCACAACGTCACGAACAGAAGCGAAGATATCGCGTACGATATTTGCACCCATAATTGCTTCACCGTTTACGATGTCTACATACTCAATAATTTCTTTACCCTGAATAGTATTAGTTGTTGTTACGATCATTATTAACACGCTCCTATAATCTCTGAAAATTTATTTTCGTTTCTTATAATCTTATTATTCATTTATACTTGAATCGTCTTTTTTGTATGTAAGATTCGCCCTTAACGTACAATATTTTTTTGTCGTGTCGAGCTAAATATAGCATACATACAACAAGGGAATGCAGTACATATCAGCATACAAGTATTCCCTTGTTATCATCATGTTATTATTTTAGTAGGGCATTTTATGTCCCCACTTGTCAAAGTGATAATCTTTACCGTCGATTTTAAACCAAGCGTCTGCATAAAGTGAACCATCTTCTCTAGCACAATACCAAAGGTATCCGTATGCAAGAGGAAAAGGTCTATATCCACCACCAACTTGGAACCATCCTGTTTTAGCTGCCCCATTCTCATCGAAGTAATAATATTTATTATCGATAGTTTGCCAGCCCGTTTGTGCTACGCCGTTATTGTCAAAGTGGTATAACTTACCATCTATTTTTTCGAACCCTGCTTTGTTAACTGAGCCGTCTTCATGGAAATAATATCTTTTTCCATCAATGTCTTCATACCTATTGAACGCATCATTGTAGCCATTTATGAAATAGTATCTTTTATCGCCTATCATTTTCCAACCGGTATAGAAAACTCCATCTTCTAAACTATAATATGCCTGGGATTTCCCCTTTTTGTTGATCCCTGTTTTCAAAATCGAACCGTCTTTATTAAATGCTAATATTTTGTTGTCAAACAGAACATTAATATCGCTGTTTATAGATTCTCCATTTAGATTAGAAACTCTCTCAAGCACACCTTTGTCGGAAAAGTGAAGGATGACATCTTGATCTTCTATACGTATTTCCTTTTTATTTGGCTCGAAGTTTTGGAAGTAATAAATTTTACCATCTATATCTTTCAAGCCTTCTTTAACAAACGCTCCAGAGGCATCAGAATAGTAAAGATTATCCCTCCATGCTGAGCGTTGCAAAACACCGTCATCATTAAAATGGTAGGGCTTATTGTCGATCCATGAATCAGAATTACCTCCCGAAACCATGTTGCCATAAGGCGGTGTAAAATAATAAGTCTTCCCTTTAATTTCTTGCCAGCCTGTCAAAAGGGCTCCATCAGCATCTGCAAAGAAATACTGATCATCTCGATTTACCCAGCTGTTCTTTATCACGTTTCCAGAGGAATCTTTTGCACTATATTTAGTAGGGTCCTTTTCGTGCTTTATCATCTCTATTTTGTCATACTTCTGTCTCTCATTTTCTTTACCCGGATACCACTCTATTAACCAATTGTTAATTTCATTGTTGCTTTTATCAGGGAATCGAATTTCAGATTTGAAACTCCAATCAGTAGCGAATCCATGAATGTTTTGATTACCAGCCAAACTTACTCCATTCTTATTTTTCAAATGGAACTGAAATTCATTTTTATTTGAATTGCCGGTCTGAACAAGTTCAAACACTTCATCATCGCCAAGCGAATCGGAATATTGAAGTCCGTTTCCTTCTTTTCCTGAAAGGTATTTTGAACCTGTTTTTACGATTACTTTATTCGTTCCTTTTTTATAAGGGATAATTTGATAAGATTTACCATCATTTAGTGTAGTAAATGGTAGTGCAATAGATGTCTCTAGGACGTTAACACGCTCCGCCAATACATCAGATAATCGATCATAAAAATCTGCACGAGCTTTAGGCTCATTATTAACATAACTGTCAAGAACATCTTTAGATACTGGCTTTGAAGTCAATGTTATCAATTGTTTTTGCTTATCTGATAATTTATTTTCTATCTGACCATATAGGTAATCCGAATTTCTAGCAACCACATCCCAATCTAGAGTCCAGCTTTCTGCATATTTTTTATAAAGTGGACCAAGAAATCTCGGGTTTTTACCAGATGCTTTTTCTACAAATGCATGTTGGCCTTGATTTATCACAACTCCGGTCTTTCCTTCGTCTAATTGTGCTTGTGTAATGTAAAGAAGATCGTGTTCTGAGACATTTGCTCCATTAGGGTTTAAATCTATAATTGCACCTGCTTCAGTAATTTTAAGCTGCTGCCCAGATCTTAGTTGATGAATTTCGATTCTTCCATTTGGATAGCGTACTTTAACTGGTTTAAGAAAATTCGAATCACCTTGTGTATGATACATGGAAATATTAAATTCCCCAGATGTAAAACTAGGAGCCTGGTAAGTTTCGTTTTCTGCATATACATCAATGTGAGTGCCAGGGTCTCGATCCCCTGGGCTTATTCCAAGTGCTTCATAAGTGTTTGCTACAGCACCTAATACAGTAATACTTATATCTATTACCGTACCTATCCCTGCGCTAGCTTTGTTTTCTGCAATCGGTGCCATAGAAAAAAGAATTCCTAATGCTGCTGTTGCAGGGATTACCTTCTTTCCAATCCCTACAGGAAGGACTTTTCGCATACTTTTTTTTGCTTTTCCATTCATAATTGTGCTCCTCACTTTGTGCTACCCTATTTTTTTCTATTTGTTAAACTGCATTTAACGTTCCGAAGTTTATCTTAGTATAAATACCTTTCAAAAGTCTTTCATAAATGTTACAAAAGTCTTACATTAATATCGTATAAAATTCCGAATTTTTTACGGTATTCTATATTTTTTTAGCTTGGCCCATACTCACTAACCGAAGATTTTTAAGTATCACCAAAACAAAATTTTTATTTTAATCGATACTAACTAAAAGGAATAGTTTGTCTCGTTCTTGTTATACAAAGGCCTTTTCTTCAGATATGTCATAATTACACCAATAAATAATAATAAAGGTGTAGTACCGGAAATTCCAAGTAAACCGAAACTATCATCAACAAACCTAGGTAAGAATAGCATCCTGGAGGAAGATATAAATAGTTCCAGTACGAGAGAAAATAACTGTACGAGTAATAATCTCACACTTATGTTTTTGAGATTCATGGTGTTAAGCTCTTCGCAAAAGTGTATTTTTAGACTATATGATCGGTGGTTTACTTATGTATCAATCCTTTTATTCTTATCGGTATGTCTAAGTTTAAGAAATTACTTACAAAAGTACTGAAGTGTTTGTATGAGAAGCAATGAAATGTTTTTGTAACATTTATGAAAGACTTTTGAAAGGGATTTAAATTAAGATAAACTTACCGATAAGAATGTAAATATGTTGGAAACAGTATAAATTAGAAAGTAAGGAGCACATCCATGAAGGAAAAGATAAAGAGATGTATAAAAAAAATTCCCCCTGTAGGAATAGCGATGGGGATCGTATTCAGCTTGAACCCATTTACAAAACATAAAGCGAAAGCAGACGTTGATACAAGAGAAACGATTCTTACAACATTTAGTGATACCTATGATACCTTTCTAAAAGAGCCTTTTGTTATTTTTTTATCTGAGCAAAGTGCTAAAAATGATTATCTAGCTAACAATGAAAACCGTGCTTACAAATCTCCTACTTTTAACAAAGGAGAATTTGGTATTAGTGTGTATGATTATTATAAAAACCAAAACTTTTCTAAGAGAATTAAACTTTTCTATAAAGATGGGAAAGTTGAATATAAAACGATAAAACATGGTCAACAACTTCTGATTAAGCAAGCTGGTATCATAGTGGACTTAAATCCTGATACCTCAGATCTAAATAAACATGCTATGTATTATATTACACAAAAACAATTAGATGAAGGGAATACTGGTATTGCGCTTACGAATTGGCAAACATATTACTTGAAAAGTGACAATAGTGGTCAAATGAATGGTCCTTTAGCTCTAAAATTTATTAGACAGGAGTTTCCAAATATAAAACCAGGTAGTGCTTCTTTTGACCTAGATAAACTTTTTTGTGCACTACCGGAAGAGAAACGAAAACTGGCAACGATAACTTCAAGTCCAGTAAAAGAATCTGGAATTTTTAGTTATACCTCTGCTGAGCTTGCTGAGATAAAGAGACATAAACTCGGCGTCGTTACACAGCATAAAAATGAATAATGTTCTTCTATTTCTGTGAAAATTAGAAACAGGGATAACGTCATGCGGACATGGGAGGATAGTACGAATATTTCTGCTTCATCTAATTGGATCCCAGAAGATAGGAGTATATTTATAATTATTCCAATTGAAAAAGGATCTAATAAGGTGTACATAGAAGCAAATACAACCTATCTTACATCTGCAAATGGTGAGGTGGGCGTTACAGGATTTCGCGCTTATGGACAAGTATGGACAAGTATGGACACTTGTTAATTGTCGATTTGAAAGCTTCTCTTTAAAAAATAACCACGGACAATATTTATCTGTTAATGATACAACTGTATGTCTTACTGACAAGCCTGATAAAAACACTATATTTGCCATTACTATTCAAAAAGATAAATGGAATGAGTGGTTAGCTAAATGGTATTCTGGCAAATAAAATGCAAGTTGATATAACCTCTAGAAGCTTTACAAACATTTTTAACGAGTAACGAACCAACAAGCCAATTTTCTGTACGTTAAGGAAATCGGCTACACAGATCCCTAAGTTGTTTTTAATCAAGCTTTATTTCAAACCAAAAATACTTCGCCCTTACGTTGAATACATATACTCAACGTAAGGGCCCTTTTAAATTCATATTTTAATTTTCTTGGTTAAAATAACGTATATATCTCGGCTGAACCCCTTATTCCCCCTTTTCGAGAGGATGGGCAAAAGATGCAATTAGTGCCGTACAATCAAACCATATTGCAGCAGGTATTGGTGAAGGGGAATTTGCTCCGGATATGAAAGTTACACGGGAACAGTATGCACAGTTTTTATATAATGCAATTTTAAATGAGCGATCTCATCAATAATAAGAAAATAAAGTTAAGTGTCATAATATAAGTTTATATTACTACTTATAAAAAATTATTTGATGCTACCCTTAGTTGACAAATAGCTCAAAAAAAGAACCCAATTAATAGGTTCTTTTTTTGATGTTGATTATTTTTGCTCTAAAATACGTTCAACCTCATCTATGCCTAATTTACTGGCTTTAGCAATCGTTCCAAGTGGTACACCAAGTTCATGCATACCTTTAATCATCTGTATTTTCCCTTGCTGAACCCCTTCTTGAATTCCTTCTTGAATTCCTTCTTTTTTCCCTTCATTACGAGCATGAGCAAACTTTGCAGCCTCATCCATTAAGGCCTTTTCTCTTGCTTCATATGCTTGACGGAAAGAAGAATCTTGACTCATACGTTCCCACTTATTCATTGCTTTTTGTAAAATCGGATCTTGGTTCATGGCAATGTCCTCCAATGTTTGTGTGAGATGTTCATCTTCATTCGCTGGTAATAATAATAACCAACGAACAAACGAATCTTCCCACGGATTGACTTTCTCTTCGCGCCATTGCTGTAGTAACTTTGGAATCTCTACAATATGAACTTCTATATCGTCACTTAATAACTTTTGTTGTTGCTGATTCCAAAGGATTCCTGTTGTATGAAACGCTTCATATTCTGGAAACATCACAAAGTTTAACAAGTTAATGGTAATCGTTTTATGAAGTGAGCTATAAGGCATTCCTTTTTGCAATTGAGAGGTGTATAACCTTCCCCAATAATACAAGCTTCGTTTGATCATATCGTGATTGTTATTCAATTGTATTTCTACATTTACCTTTGTTCCTGTATTTAATGTAGCCGAAATATCTAAAATCGATAATTTATCTTCTTCATATTCTCGATGTAAGTGTGGATCTTCTAATTGCAGGGAAACAATAGGTGATTCTAAAGAATCTTTTAATATGGCATTTAAAAAGGCAACTAAAATATCTTCATTCCCATTTGTGCCAAATAACTGCTTAAAGGCAAAATCGATACGTAAATTTACTAATGAATTGGACATGGTTTTCCTCTTCCTGTTTCAGACTATATCTTTACCTTTATTGTACATAAAAACAAAGTCAACATGCAAACAATCCCCTAGGATTTATATAGGGGATGCATACAAATATACCCAATAGATTATCGAAGACTATTTGGGGTCACCATATCATTTTGAGAAAATTATACGCTAAGGAATTTATAAACGTAACAAACCTTGATTTCATAGGGATATAGGTCTTTCCCGTGAACTACCCGCCACTTAGTAGCTCTTACGAGCTTACTTGAAGTGGGGGCTTCTCGGTTAGTCGTTACTTTTGATAGCTAACGAATTAGTCCTAAGACAACCGAGCTAACTCTGTAGACTTATGATGAAGAAAATTCTTACGTTGGTTCGCTACACGAATACGTTGTTTGTTCCAACGTTCTGAGCCTTTGCTAATTGGTCTAACATTTTACGATAGAACTTAGGATAATTGGCTTTCTCATCCTCAGAACTAACGTATAATCCATCCATTGTAAAGCCTAATCCAACAACTGTTTCTACTTCTTTTTGTACAATCTCTTTTTCGTATTCAATCAAGATGGACACATAGCCATACATTCTCATTTGTTATCTTTTTGTTACCTTCAGATGAGTCATCTATATGTTAAAATATTCATATTCCTCCTAATCAATTTATCCGATTAGGCGTGCCCTAAAGAGCCCCTATCTCTTTAGGGCTCTTTTCATTAAACCTATTATTCTATCTCATTTCTTTTCTCTATAAAGGGGTCCCACCACATCGCTATCAAGCTAATAAAAAGAAATGCCTCCTGAAATGAAAATATACGCTACTGTTTCTGTGTCTGACGAATTACAATTATTTGCTCAAGAGATTCAAAGTTTTTTATCTCCAAATACCTTACGGGATCTTGCTAGAGATGCTGTTTTTGTACAACGAACTAGTAAGTATCAAGCAAAAGATTTAGTAGCTTTATGTGTATGGGTGAGCCAAAATATAGCTATGGCTTCTTTAACTTAGTTATCTAGCTGTTTAGAAGCATCAACAGAAGTATTCATCATTCCTGAGGGACTGAATCAACGATTTAATAAGGCGGCCGTCCAACTTTTACAACACCTACTAGCCGAACTACTAAGCAAAAAATTGGCCGCATCTATGCCAATTTCTTCTCCATACACTTCTGTTTTCAAGCGTATTCGTATTTTAGATTCAACTGCATTTTAAGTGGACAGTTCCTACATATTCATACAGGTCCAGGTAAACAACATGATCGCACTTACGGCTTTCTGTGTGTCCCAACTGTGACAGCAAATGATTTATGTATCTGAGATTTAGGTTATTTTCATTTAAAAGACCTTCAATATATACAAGATAAAGAGGCCTACTATATCTCTCGTATCAAGTCGAATACACGTATTTATCAAAAAAATCCTAACCTTGATTATTTTCAAGACGGAAGAATTAAAAAAGGTACAGAATATATACAGATAGATATGGAGACGTTAATGAACTCCCTTCAACCAGGACAAACATGTAAAATAGCTGATGCTTATGTAGAAATGATTGATAAAGTGCCAGCTCGTGTAATTGTTCATCGATTAACAAAACAACAGCAACAAAAACGATTACAAGATCAAGCTGTACGAGAATTTTGGTTATCTACTATAGGAGAACCTTGATTTGTTGCTAAACGATTATTCGGATTCAAAAAGGGGAACCTCCTATATATATCTTGTGTATTTAGCATAGCAAGCCTAAAATACTCTGCAATAAATCCAATTGGACAATAAACAAAAGAGTCATAGCCTACTTTATATATATACCTCTCGTCAAGTTTTGTACATCTGATCAAATCCATGAATCTGGTGTATTCCCTACACTTCACCAACCAATTAGTAATCTTCTAAACTTGAGCATACTAATCACACATCTTTTCTGGAATTTAAGTTTCCTTATATTTCCGGATGTTAATCCGTAATGAGTATTCGTTCATCATCTGTAGGATTATTTAACAATCCCTATTTTGATAACTATATGTTCAACTAAGTAATTATTACACATTATGTAGTATGTCTATTAAGTTATAATCATTGTAAACTGATAATTGCTAAAAGTAAATATTTTGTCGAAAAATGTCATTAAAAACCCAATATCAATTCTTTTTTTATAAAAATTATAAAAAAAGAATTGATATTGGGTTGAGATTATATTAATATCTTTTGAGGATAGTATGTACTATTCACTAACTAATGAAGGATGTAAAAAAGAAGATATTTATTAAAATATACTTTTAAATAAACTTTGAATATATGGCTGTGTTAGGAGTGATTTGTTTGAAAAATAGATGGAAAGAGCTTTATTTATGTTCGTTTGCAATTATTGCAATGGGTTTTTTTGAAATAATTTATGATCATACTGCAGCTGAGCTTACTGAAGGGTTTTATTTGGGGAATTTAAAGATACTTACGGGCGTATTGTTTTTAATTTTTGCTTTAGTTTCTCAAACTAAACATAAAACTAATGCTAAACAGTTAGAAAGAGAGCAATCAAAGGAATATGATGAAAGGGTTGATTTAATAGATGGAAAAGCTGCACATATAACCATAAGTATTCTTATGGTTATGATTATTCTTATGATGTTTCTTTCAAAATGGATTATAATTCCGATTAATACTGGGCTATTTCTCATTATGATATGCTGTCTAATTACGAATACATTAGCTAAAAAATATTATAATAGTTTTCTTTAATTAGAAGATTTCTATGAAAAATAGAATAAAAGAGTTACGTTTGAAATATGGAATAACACAACAAGAGTTAGTTGATGAAGTATTTGTATCTTCAAGAACGATTATTTCGTTAGAAAAACAAAAATATTATCCATCTGTTTTATTAGCCTCTAGAATATCTGTGGTTTTTAAGTTATCGATTGAAGAGAAAGAATCAAGCAATATAGCAAAATACAACTAATGAATAGAGGTAAATATATTATGATGTTAAAACTATTATTTATACTTTTTGGAGTAGTCTTAGTATTATGGGGTATATATAAAATGAAAAAAGATGATGCATTTGTAGGAAAAACGCAAACAAGAAAAAACATTTTCAATCTCTTAATTTTAGGGGAGGCGTCTGGACTAGGGCAATTTTTAGGTGGGATACTGTGTATAATTTTAGGAATTGTATCTTTAATTATTAAGTAATTGGTGAAATTAAGGCATTAAGCTCCTTTTGTAGTTTGCGAATAATCGATAAAGGCGTACCGCCAGCGTTTTGGAAAAACCAAGTTTCTTAAATGAAAAATTCCCTAGCATACGATATTCGCCTTTGGGTTGGGAAGATATCAATTTCTTAGGAGAATAAAAGTTTGCTGGATTACATTCAACAAGTTTATGTTCCTTACGTCCTTTGAATATTAAAGAGCCGATTTACTCTTAACGGGGTAAACTCTGGCTCTTTTCTTGTCTGACTTTTCTTACCGTGGGGTTTTTCTGAAATAAATGTTAATTGCGAGGAGAGGATACTGGGAAGTGATGGATGCAATTATAGAAATTTGCATAAAATTTATTATGATTTATTGTATAGGCTGTTTTGGTGGTAGTTTGTTATGGAAAATGAAAACAGATTGAAAGGAAAGGAGATTCAATATGAGCCTTTCACCCCAAAAAAAGATGTTGCAGCGGGTTGAAGAAAAGGAAATGCCATACTGTAATGATGATCCATTGGCTATTGCAAAAGGGATTAGAAATGGATTTCTAATGATAATGCCATTTTGGTTAGTTGTATTGTATTTAGCTATATGAAAACTACATAACTACGAAAGGGTGAAAGAAATGATTGTTTCGAATGGAATTGCTGATATTCAAACGAAAAAGCAAGCACAGGAACTCGCAATGGAAATGACAAAACAAGTGATTCATGAAGGCGCTGGATTAACGTGGGTGAGAACTACACATTCATTTTTAAGTGGAGCAATCCTTTATATTAAGGATAAGCATAAAGAACAGGCTCATTTATCCGATTTTAAGGCGTTTGTTGTACAAGGTGAGAAGAATGACGGCTTTTTAGAATATAGCACTAGCCATTTGGAAAAGGATCATCCTTCTTATCATGCTTTTCAAATCATGTTAGCGTGTAGAGAATCGACGCGTGCTCTTTGTTCTTATCCTTTCTGGATTGTGTATGAGAGCAATAGAGAGGTGAGATAGCAAAATGAGTTTAATCATACCACATTATTTACTTGTATGCGGATGTTCGAAAGACAAAGTGTTACAGGCACATAAAAAAGCGAAAGAAATATTTAATCCGAAGGGTCAAACGAATAAATTGGTAAGTCAGTTGAGAAACGTTTCCTTTTTTGTACTTTGTGACGGCAGCCATCATAGATGGAAAAATGAAGATGAATATATGAAAACGAAAACGGCATATATTCGTTACCTTGTAGAGTCTGATATTCAGTTTGTAGAAATGGCAACACAAGAATTTATTTCTTGAAAGTATGCAAAAGACCCAAAAAAGCTAGAACAACATACTTATCATGTGGAAAGAAAAAACAGCGTATCATTAGTCAGCTGATCGATTGCGGATTTTACAAGGATGGAAGAAGACAACTCTATGGATTAGAGCCTTCAGAACTAGAAAAGCATCTAAAAAAAATTAAAAAGGAGCGAGTAATTCTTCATAGTTGATGCAAAGGAAGTGAGACTGTGGCATCTAATAAGTTTGAAAAAGAACTAGAGAAATCCACTAAAGTAGTTGTGAAAGGGTTGCGATTGGTATCGGTTACTTATGTATCAGCTGGAAGATGCATAAGTAAGAGTCGGAAAATTCAGTCTTATTTAGGTGGACCAGAAGAGAACTTGGATTATCTAGTCAAAGCGTTTCGAAGTGTATATAAAAACGCGAAAATTATAGAAAAAACGATGGAACACATTTCATTTTCACGTAATAAATTGTTTGGTGGTGCGGTTGGCGGGAAAATGAAATTACAGACGAAAAAGTCCTATCACTTACTTAATATAAAACTGATAAACTAGGGATACCGCCCCATGTCCATCAACTTAAAATCTTTACTATCCCCACGTTATTCTTTCTAAAAAGCTAAATAGAAAGGATGAAGTTTTTACTAGATTCTTAAGTTGATCAAAATATATGGTGCCTCCTAGGAGTTGATACATATGGAAAACAAGAGCTCATGTATATGCAATTTCAAAAAAATTAAACTACCAGAAGCTTAAATCTTATATCAAACACATAGCCGATTATCAACAAGAGAAAAGGAGCGGCGAGTATGACAACAATTTTAGTATTAGAAGATGAGATAACAATTCGTAATTTTATTACATTAAATATGAAGCGTGCTGGTTTCAATGTTTTAGAAACCGATACAGGTGAAAAAGCTCTTGAGCTTTTAGAAAATCATAATGTTGATATTGTAATACTTGATGTTATGTTACCAGGAATAGATGGTTTTCGAATATGCAAAAGAATACGAAAAGACAATGAAAAGATTGGTATTATTATATTAACGGCACGTGTTCAAGAGAAAGATCAGGTACACGGTTTGACAATTGGAGCAGATGATTATATTAAAAAACCATTTAGTATAATTGAATTAGTAGCACGTGTACAAGCATTGCTAAGAAGGGTAAAAGAAAATAAAAGGGATATGAAATCGATTCATTCGGGACCATTTCAGTTAGATCTTCTGCAAGAAAAATTATATAGGGATGAGATAGTAATTGATTTAACTCCAACAGAGCATATTATTTTACAATATTTAATGGAAAATTCCATAAAACCAATTTCACGTGATGAACTCTTAAATAAAATATGGGGTATAAGTTGTGTAGGTAACACAAAAGTAATAGATGTGAATATTAGTCGTCTTCGTCAGAAAATCGAACCTAGTCCTTCTGATCCTCAGTTTCTCCTTACGGTACGGGGAAAAGGATATAAATGGAAAGGAAGTAAACAATGAGGCGGAAAATTAGTTTGTGCTTTATCGTTTTTTGACAGAAGACTCCTTCCTCAAAAATGTGAAGGTGTGAAACACCAATTTTAGGTGGGAGATGAATGTCAGTAGGCGTAAGCCTACGTTTTTTGTATACTGTAGATATACTATGAAAAAGTGAGGTGCAACCTATGTTAGTAAATAAAGCATATAAATTTCGTATCTACCCAAATAAGAAACAAGAAATATTAATTGCTAAAACGATTGGTTGCAGTCGCTTTGTATTTAACCATTTTCTTGCTCTTTGGAATGATACGTATAAAGAAGCGGGAAAAGGATTAACCTATCCTTCTTGCTCTGCCGAGCTTACGCAATTAAAAAAACGACAAGATACGCTTTGGTTAAAAGAAGTAGATAGTACCGCTCTTCAATCCTCATTGAAAAACCTCGCAGATGCTTTTTCACGTTTTTTCAAGAAACAAAATGATATGCCGCAATTCAAGTCTAAAAAGAATAAAATACAATCCTATACAACAAAATGTATGTATCATTATAATTATATAAAATGATATTGTTAGAAGAATAATTAGGGCTAGAATACCAAGTGATATCACTTCTTTATTTAAAATCACATCATATATGATAGCTCCAACACAGATAAAAGAAAGGGGAGTTTTTTTGAAGTTAGGCTTGTTTCGGAATATAACCAGACATTTAAAATGTAAGAGTCCCTAGGGGAATAGGGACTCTTTAGTGGTAACCCTGTACATAGCTTGGGTGTGAATACTTTAACATTCTAACATATAGCTACCTTATCCGAAGGTAACAAAAGGTAACAAAAAATAATACATGTGACATATAGAATTTTATCGTTAAAAACGAATCGTGTGAAATAGAGAAGTTTTATATAAAAGGTTGGTTGTCTAATGAATGCAGAAATGTATAACACCAAGATACCTGGTAAAGAAAAAGAGAGAAGAAATGATTCAACTAACAAAACACTATTTTCTCACTTCCCCGGAAGTCATTCAAGTAAGTCAAGAATTAGAGAAGTTATTGAACATGTTACGAAAAGGTGAGTGCTATTTAAAAGATTATGTTGCGTGATCTGAAGAAATCTTATGTTTTCCACTTTGATTTACAGGGTAATATATAAAGTTTTTTGTATGCATTGACCTTGTTATACATAGTTAACGGTTTGTATTCCGGTAATCTATGAGATTGCTTGACACTTGAAATGACATACAATTCCAATATTGTTATGATTTTAATATACAGAAAAACAATGAAACTGGAGGCATTTGCATGGGTAGAAGTAAACCTATGAGAGAGGCATATTATATAAGGAATAACACTACAGGTAAAGGAACAGAAGTGAATTGTAAAAATGTCACGATGGAAATGAAAAACACTGGGACCTTTCATTGTATGGATTGTATGAGACAGGTGGTACATGCAGGAGGGGAAAATCCTTACTATAGATTACCTTCAAAAGATGCTGAACATGATGTGAATTGTGATAATTATCTTCCAATTGATGAAGTGTCGGAAAGTATCAGAATAATAGGAGAGAAATTGAAAATTAAGTTGAAATTACCTTTTTTCCACGAAAAAGAAGAAGAGAATAAAGGTGAAGCTGGAGTGAAAGGTGGAAAAGCCACTTCAACAGGCTTTAATCCGGTTAAAGTAGGACCAGTTAAAACAATAAAAGGTAGACATCTCTTTCATAAGAGGGGTCTACCTTTTATTATTTGTTTATAAGAAATCAACAGCGCTAAAGTGTCCTTATGGTTACTGGAGTTAATCATAAGGAGGTTATGTTTGCATAGGAACGGGATTAGGAATAGAGATGTTCCTATGCAATATTTTAAAAATAGCCCCCATTAGCATTGGGAGTTATTTATTTTATTTTAGCATAGTGCTCGGTAATATATAACTTGATGAATAATTTGTTACTTTTTTGTTATGTATTTTTCAATGAAATCGTTATTTGAATCAAATGAGGCCTTTAACAAGAAAATAAGGCATCACACATGTTTTTAACGGATTCATATTAGGGGTCTGTGTAGTAGTGGAACAAGAACAGCAATAGAGTTTAATCACATTATGTGGTAGCGCTACATCGCTATCAAGCCAAGGTTTTGAGGTACCCCCCTAAATGAAATTTTTCTTTCTCTACAGTTAGTTATTTTGGGAAGTTCGCTCATTTTTTGTTTTTTGGATGTTTACTTTTCTTAAGTTGATGGGCATGTATGATGACCCCTATTAGTTGATACGGAAGAAGAGAAAACAGAATATATAGAGGGTTATTACAAAAGTATTATGATTATGGAGAACGGAAAAAGGTGAAAGTGGAAATGTTCTTGGAAAATTATGTTAAGGGTGATGATCCGTGGGTATGCAAAGCATACGGAGTTTTATCATAAGATTTTTATTTACTTTATAGATAAAAGGGCTGAAGTAGAATAATATGTTTATAAAATGAAAAGGGCCCCTATTCCCTAGGGGCTTTTTGAGAGAGAACTTCACTAACTAACAAAATTAATTAGTGGGATACGGATTAATTTTAACATATAGATAGCTTATCTGAGGGTAACAAAAAGTTAACAAAGGAGATTTAAAAGAGTATATTGCGTGATCTGAAGAAATCTTGTGTTTTCCACTTTGATTTAAGGGGGAATGTTTTTTCTAATTTTTCAATTAAAATAGGATTCTTTGATGAACTAAAAATGATATATTCATTATTTGTATATTGATTATAGTATATGGTTATATCTGCGCATAAACATATAAGTGTAAATCCCGAAAAAAGTATATAAATTAGTTTCATACAAGCGAATTTATTGATAGTTCACTTATTAATAATAATTATAAAATAATATTGACTTTCAAATGAAAGGTGCTATCATTTAGTTGTGCTTAACTTTCACTCCTATGAGGTGATGAGAAGAGAGCAAAAATCAAATATGTTAATTTGTTTTAATAAGTTAATCAAATTATTTGCTGCTTAATTGAAATGGAGAGGGGAAACAAATATGGACACTAATACCAACGCTAATACTGGAGGATGCCCATTTAGTCAAGGTGGTGTTACTAGTAACAAATCTAGTGCTACGACTAATAGAGACTGGTGGCCAAACCAGTTGAACTTGAACATTCTTCATCAGCATGACAAAAAATCTAATCCTATGGGAACAGAATTTAATTATGCTGATGAATTTAAAAAGCTAGATTATGAAGCTCTTAAAAAAGATCTTCACGATCTAATGACAGACAGCCAAGATTGGTGGCCTGCTGACTATGGACACTATGGTCCAATGTTTATCCGTATGTCTTGGCATGCTGCAGGAACATACCGTACTGGTGACGGACGTGGAGGCGGTGGAACTGGTAACCAACGTTTTGCTCCACTAAACAGCTGGGCTGATAACGCGAACGTTGATAAAGCACGTAGATTACTATGGCCAATCAAGCAAAAATACGGTAACAAGATCTCTTGGGCTGACTTATTGCTTCTAACAGGTAACGTTGCTCTTGAATCAATGGGTATTAAGCCTTTTGGTTTCGGCGGTGGACGTGCAGACATTTGGCATCCAGAAGAAGACATCTACTGGGGTACTGAAACAGAAATGCTAGGGACTAACCGTTACTCTGGTGAAAGAGAGCTTGAAAATCCACTTGCTGCCGTTCAGATGGGTCTAATTTACGTTAACCCAGAAGGTCCAGACGGTAAGCCAGATCCAATTGCAAGTGCTCACGACATTCGCGAAACCTTTGGACGTATGGGTATGAATGATGAAGACACAGTTGCATTAATTGCAGGCGGACATACTTTTGGTAAGGCACATGGTGCAGGAGATGCTGCTTCAATTGGTCCAGAGCCAGAGGCAGCTCCAATTGAAGCACAAGGCTTAGGTTGGTTAAGTTCATATGGAAGTGGGAAAGGTGGCGACACCATCACTAGTGGTCTTGAAGGTGCTTGGACTGCTAACCCAACACAATGGGATAACGGATACTTTGATTTATTATTCGGATATGAATGGTGGTTGACTAAGAGTCCTGCAGGAGCATATCAGTGGATGGCTGTAGACCCTGATGAAAAAGACCTTGCACCAGATGCAGCAGATTCATCCAAGAAGGTTCCGACAGTTATGTTTACATCTGATTTAGCACTCCGTCATGACCCAATCTATGAGAAGATTTCACGTCGTTTCCATGCAAATCCAGATGAGTTTGCTGATGCATTTGTTCGCGCATGGTTTAAACTTTTACACCGTGATATGGGTCCTAAAGCAAGATATCTCGGTCCAGAGGTTCCACGGGAAGATCTTATATGGCAAGATCCTGTTCCAACTGTTGATTATGAATTAACAGAAGAAGAAGTAGAAAAAATTAAAGTACTAATTCTTGACTCAGGACTTACAATCAGCGAACTAGTTACAACTGCTTGGGCTTCAGCAAGCACATTCCGTGGTTCAGATAATCGTGGTGGCGCAAATGGTGCACGTATTCGTCTTGCTCCACAAAAAGATTGGGAAGTGAACCAACCGGAACAGCTTTCAAAAGTCCTTTCAGTACTAGAAGACATTCAAAGTCATCTTGAGAAAAATGTAAGTCTTGCTGACTTAATTGTACTAGGTGGAACTGCTGCGGTAGAAAAAGCGGCTAAAGAAGCAGGTTTTGATGTGACTGTTCCTTTCGCTCCAGGACGTGGTGATGCAACTGAAGAGCAAACTGATGCAGAAAGCTTTGACGTGCTAGAGCCTGTTGCTGATGGTTTCCGTAACTATCAAAAGAAAGAGTACAGTATTAGTCCAGAAGAACTTCTTGTAGACAAAGCGCAACTACTAGGCCTTACTGCACCAGAAATGACTGCCCTTATTGGTGGTATGCGTGCTTTAGGTACAAACTATGGCGGCACAAAACAGGGTGTATTCACTGATCGTGCAGGCACACTTACTAACGACTTCTTTGTGAACCTTCTTGACATTGGTGTAGAATGGAAGCCTGTAGACGGAGCTTTATACGAAGCTTTATACGAAGGACGTGACCGCAACACAGGTAAAGTAGTAAGAACAGCAACTAGAGTTGACCTAGTGTTCGGGTCAAACTCCGTTCTACGTGCGATTGCAGAAGTTTATGCACAAGATGATAACAAAGAAAAGTTTGTACGTGACTTTGTAGCTGCTTGGGTTAAAGTAATGAATGCAGATCGTTTTGACCTTAATTAACTGTTATTACGATTGATAAGAAAGAGTCACCTGAGATAAGCAAGCAGTCTTCTCAGGTGTGCATTTTAGCTGAAAGTATTGCCTATGATTATAACGATTACTAAAAAAGCAAAAAACTAATTAACGAATAGATAAAGATATTTTTATAAAACTATTCTCAACCATTATTCATGTTGGGTATTCGTTGTTCTGTGACGAATACCTATTTTTATCTCCAAGTAAGGAGGTTACATATTATGAAAGAGAAACTTTTTTCAGAAGATATTGCTATTTTAAAGAAACATGGATTACGTGCAACACACCAAAGAATGCAAATCTTACAAGCGTTTATTTAGACCCTCAGGGCTAAGTAAAGTGCCTGTCCGCAGCATGCAGTCTACTACATAATCGAACTAAAGGATCACTTGCCACCCGTTGGCTAATCCAAATATAAATTATAGCTAAATCTGAGCCAGAAAACTTACGCTTTCGCTTAATAAATCCAATTTTTCTTGATAATTGCTCTAAAAACACAGGTGTGATATAGCGCTGTAATTCTTCTGCGAACGATTTTAATTCCTCTTGAATCGAGAGATTCATAAAAACGTCACCCTTCCTTATAGATTATTAAGAAAGAGTAACGTTTTTTTGTACTTAGGGGTAGTAAAAATTCTTAAGTTAATGGGCATAGGACTGAATCCCTGTAAATCTCGATAGAGATTATAATGCAGCTATCAATATCAAAAATGAAGCAATACACCTATTAGCGTTCGCATAAATAGCAATAAAATAACCTTTGGAACAAGGGAATTAGTTCCGCTGTCTTAGGACTAATTCGTTAGCTATCAAAAGTAACAACTAACCATAAGTCTTATACTTTTTTTAATTACAAAAGTAGTTCCAAAACTTACAAAAACTATTTTTATTATTGAAAACATTTTAATATTGTTGTTAAGAAAACAAGCGTGGACCATATGGGAATTCAAAAGAATGTGGAAGCAGTATCATTTTCTGATGGGAATGAATTGAAAATTGAATCTTTACGCAAGAACCGAATGGCTTGGTTTTCGCACTCTATTTTCTTCCTGCAACCTCATATATCAAGTTATCAAAGAACTTCATATAGCTAGTTTATCAAAAGTTTTTGGCTATACCAAACCGAAATTCATCTCCCACCGACCGCTGGGCTATCGCCTTCACACACTTGAGGACGGAGAATTCTTTCGGTAAATTCATTAAAAATAATAATAAGATTATAAGAAACAACAATAAATTTTTAGAGATTATAGGAGTGTGTTAATAATGATCGTAACAACAACTAATACTATTCAGGGTAAAGAAATTATTGAGTATATAGACATCGTAAACGGTGAAGCAATTATGGGTGCAAATATCGTACGCGACATCTTCGCTTCTGTTCGTGACGTTGTAGGTGGCCGTTCTGGTGCTTATGAAAGTAAATTAAAAGAAGCTCGTGACATTGCGATGGAAGAAATGAAACAACTTGCAACGCAAAAAGGAGCAAATGCAATTGTTGGTATCGATGTAGACTACGAAGTGGTTCGCGACGGAATGTTAATGGTTGCGATAAGCGGTACAGCTGTACGTGTGTAAATAGATAGAAAAGTAGAAGCTAATTGGTGAACTGCACCTCCAATTGTTAGACATAACTAACAATTGGAGGTGCAGTTTTTTATGGCCAAATATTCTTTGAAAACGAAATTAGGTGCATAGAGGTTCTGGTGCAAAAAGATGATAAATAAAAAAGAATCAAGGATTCCTAACAACATCACCTGTTAAGCAGTTAATCCAAACGGCTGTTTGTTAATGTTTCCACTTAAATATATTCTCCTTTCCATACTAATCACACACATTTTATAGAGTAGTACTATCAGTATGTCCAAGTTTGATAGACCATTTCCATATACTTCAAAGTTTTTGTACCAGAACCACTTTTTTAAGCGTTCACTATTCGGGGTTCGGTTCAAAGATATAAGGGAGCTTTTCGCGTTTTAATTAAAATTATGTAAAAAAATTTGATTAACCTGTCAACCAAATTGAAAGTTAATCGTTATAAATATAGTAGGAGGGAACAGATGCGAGATGATGTTTTTCAAAAACGATTAAAGCAGTACCTAGCTTTTATTTTTAACTATTTATTAAAACTTGGAATATCTAAAGAGGATGCAGAAGACATTGTACAAGAAACAGCTTTAAAATATATTCAAAACTTAGAAGGTATTCCACCTGAAAAAGTGAAAAGTTGGCTGTTTAGAGTAGCTATAAACAGAAGTTATGATATTTTGAGAAGGGAAAAAAGAAAAGATAAGTTTTTAATTGAATTATGTATCTTAGAAAATCTTGAACCAGATTTACCTGAAGATTGTCTATTACAGGAAGAGAAGAGCGGTGAAATACAAAAAACATTAGATTTACTTCCTAAAAGGTATAGAGAATTTTTAATTCTAAAATATGTAGTAGGATTACGGTATGAAGATATATCCATTTTATTTGAAGTTACTACTGGAACTGTTAAAACAACGGTGTTTCGAGCTAAACAACTTTTTATTGATATATATAGGAGGGAACAAAATGAACATAAAGAATGATGAAAATCCATCTGAACTTTTTTTAGATGATAAGGAATTTGAAAAAACAATGCATAAAGGTAGAAGAAAAGCGATTATAAAAAATGTAGTTATTACTGGAAGTGTACTAATTGCATTATATAGTGGACTGACTATAGGGAACAAGTATTGGTTATCTGAGCGTCTGACAAAGGAAGATAATGCTACAGGAGTATGGTTATCTATTACTGAACCTAATATTGAGCAAAATGCATCATTTTATAATTGGAATTCTTTTTCCGTTGACGCAACTCACACGTATTCGAAAAAAATAGGAGAGCGTATCATACCTTGGGAATCGTCAACAGGACATTATAATCTTATTCGTTCAGAAAAAGGATCGTCTAATTCGATAAATCATTATAACGAAAAAAGAAAAAGCTGGGAAATTTATAACAGTCAGAATGGACAAAGAGAGCTTATTTTTTATCATCCGAAAGTTCAATATAAGCAAGTTCCTAATGATTTGAATTTACTTGATGACATAGGATCAAATAAATATGTTGAATATGCACTATCTTTTGATCGCCCTTATTCAATTAGTGAGGTTCAAAAACTTTTAGATAAACAAAATACAGAATGGCTTTGGATAGACACTGAATCAGATGAAGAGATACATAGTATCAATCAGCAGGAGTTTAAAGAAGAAGGAGGATCTTTTAGTCGTGGAAACATATATGGTTATCCGTATCATTCACAAAATGACTGGCAATCTCCTGAACTTTTTATAGATACATTAAAATCCCCTGAGTTTTATGGAGAATATGCTGATAAAGCAAAAGAAATATTAACAAAATTAAAAAAGAATAATCCTACATTAAACCCAGAAAAGGTGAAGATTATTGGAGCAGTAGTAACTGGTACTCCTGATGAATTAAAGAAATATCAAAATAAAGAATTTATTAAATCTTCTTCTCTCGGGGCCACAATAGACAAATATTAATGATTAGGTTTGTATGCCGGAAGTAGAATGAAAGGTTCTGATGCGAGAACTATAATACATTGTAAAAAAGGATAGGAGGTTCCTAATGGCATCTTCTGTTAAACAATTAACGCGAATAGTTTCTTGATGAAGATATTCTGATTTTGGACAGATCGACTCTGTAAATCAACTTGTTCTTTTTTGATAGACCATTTTCGTTTAGTTTGAAGTTTTTGCACCAGAATCCAAGATTATATGATATAGGAACTGCTCTACCAGAGAACAGGAACCTTGGCTCACTTGAGATGTAAAAGAAACTTATAACACTGGAAATTTGATAGAACGTTTTAATAATCTAAATAGTGTCTTTTTAAATAATTAGAAGGAAACAAGTAAGGACGGAGATTAAAATTGTTATTTTATATAGGATTGATAGTTGGAAAGTTGGCAGGATATAGTAGTAAAAAATTAGGTTTTAATGGGTCTAACATTCCAGGGAAAATTCTGAATTACTTATATAAGAATGCATTACAAAAATTAGCGACACAGGTGGAAACCGTGGTTTTGATTACCGGTACAAATGGAAAAACAACAACTTGTAATTTAGTTTCTTCCATTTTTAAGTCCAATAAAAGTGAATATATCAGTAATATAGAAGGATCTAACTTATTAGAGGGAATTACCTCTGCTTTTATAAAAAAAAGTAATATACGAGGGAAAATACAAGACGTGAAAGTAGCAGTTCTCGAAGTCGATGAATTGACAATGACCGAAGTTCTGAAACAAATAAAGCCTCAATTAATCGTTGTAACAAATATCTTTCGAGATCAGCTGGATCGTTATGGAGAAATCAATACGCTGATTTCAAAAGTACAAACCGCTATTCATTCTAGCGATGCTCACTTGCTATTAAATGGTGATGATCCATATAGTAGACATTTTACTAAACAAAAGAATAAAACCATGTATTTTGGTTTAAAGAATCATGTAGGGAATTTTCATAAAAGTAATATTAGAGATGCCGTCTATTGTTGTTGTGGTCGGCTATTAAAATATACGCATACTCACTATGGACACCTTGGAAGATATTTTTGTTCGTGCTCTGTGGGTAGTCCCGTATTAGATGTTGAGGTTACTTCAATTCAATCACAAAATAGCTTAACGATTACTATACAAAATCAATCCTATACTTCCAATTTGAAGGGTGAATACAATGCATATAATATGCTAACGGCTATAAAAACCGGAGAATTTTTAGGTTTTAGTTATGAACAAATTCACAAAGGGTTAAGAGAATATCACCCGAGCAATGGACGTATGCAAAATTTTCGCATTGCACAAAATATATACCATCTAAACTTAGCTAAAAATCCACAGGGGATGAACTGTACGATAGATTATTGCATACAAAATAAAAACATAACACAATATGTTTTTATATTAAATGACTTGCTTGCTGATGGGAAAGATATCTCTTGGATTTGGGATGTAGATTATGAACTATTAGCAAACTCCAATGTAAGCCATATAATTTGTGCAGGAACACGTGCCCATGACCTTGCAGTGCGTTTAAAATACGCGGGGATTCCTGTGAATAGAATAAAAGTTATCTCAAATATTTCTACTGCTATACAGAATAGCATTGTGGCAGGGAATGAAACGTCCGTAATTAGTAATTACACAGGGTTAAATACTGCCCGGCAATTTTTAACCACTAAAGGAACGGTGTCCCCTTCGTAAATAAGATGGTATCTATATACATTTAGTTTAATAATTTAACTGAGTGCATATAGATTGCAAATACACCGAATAGAGAGTTGATACTTAAAATAACGATATAAATTGGGTATTTTCCTTAGAATTTATATATAAGGTCCGATTACGTTTTTAAAATCTGGAGGTACTATGAAAAAATTGATTATCTATCATTACTTTCCCAATACTCTTAATTTATATGGGGATCGTGGGAATGTAACCATTCTACAAAAACAATTAGAATGGAGGGGAATAGAAGCCGATATTCATTATGTGGAACAAGTAAAAGATTATCCTGTATCTCAGGCTGATCTAATTTTTATTGGGGGCGGAAGTGACAATGAACAACGAATGGTACAAGAACAATTGCTTTCAATTCGAAAAGAATTGAAAGCAGCAATAGAGGATGGTTTAGCAGCACTTTGTATTTGTGGAGGATATCAACTATTAGGGGATTATTATGAAACTGCAAACAGTGATATCATACAAGGCTTAGGAATATTACCATTTTATACATCATGTAAGGACACGGGCTCAGTGGGGCGATTAGTAGGGAATGTAAGAGTACAATCTGAAAAATTCGGAAGAATAGTGGGTTTTGAAAACCATAGTGGCCAAACATTCCATTCTTTTGACTGTCTCGGTCAAGTTCTACAGGGATATGGGAATAATGCAACAGAAAAAAAGGAAGGACTTCTGTACAAAAACCTGATAGGTACGTATTTACATGGGCCATTTTTAAGTAGTAATATTCATGTATCAGACTGGTTAATATTGCAAGCACTAAATAGAAAATATGGACTTACAAAATTAGAGACATTAGAATGTACTTTGGAAACGACAGCATCCGATGTCTTATGGGATAAGAGGTAAAGTTCGGATGCAAATATAATCCAATTTGAAATGAGAGCGACAGATTTCGTAAGAACAATATAATGAACAGAAATGTAGATGTAAAGGAGCATACGAATTGAAGAAACTTATTGCAATAGGATTAGTGGTAGGTCTTTTAACTGGCTGTGGTTCTACAGCGAATAAATGAAACTCATCTTGAATCGATAGATTCATACAAAAACGCCATCCTTTCTGTATATTTCTACAAAAAGAATAGCGTTTTTTTCGTTTTATGGATACAATTTTTTAGCTTGATGGCGATGGGGTACCGTCAGCAATTTTGAAAAAAAACACGCTAATCAAATTTTGATAAGAAAAGAGCCGCATTCTACCCTGTTAAGAGTAAAGCGGCTCTTTAATATTTAAAAATCTAGTTTGTATAAATTAATTAGATTGCTGTAGAGAATTTAATAAGTTTTTATGAATATGTAATAATGTTTGAATTTCTGCCTCCTGAAGTTGTTCTAATGCTAATGACATAGCTTTATAGGAAGTAGAATTTTCAATAGATTTTTTTGATGTTTCTTGACCTTTCGTTGTTACTTTTAATTTTACCTCTCTACGATCTTCTGATGAGGGATTTCGTTCGATTAATCCTAGATTAACTAATTCATCCACATTTACACTCACTGTACTTTTAGGGACTGAAAGTCGTTCTGAAATACTTTTAAGAGTAATATTAGGAATTCTATAAATTGTGTTTAAGATTCCCATTTGTTGTGCTGTTAATCCTAAACTAGAGGCATTTTGATTTGTAAATTTTATAATTTCTTTATTTATTGCTACAAATGACTGTACAACTTCTGCTTCTTTTTTGAGGTTCTGATTTTTTTGTATCATTGTAGTAACTTCCTCTCTTTTTACATAGTTCAACATTGTATAGTTCACAAGTGAACTGTTTTAGTGTGGACTACTTTCAAAGAAAAGTCAATTTACCAATTTAAACATAAAACTACTTAATTCTTAAAAGCAATAAGAATGATTAATACAACACAATATTAATTGTGCTGTATTAATGTCTAAAAAACCCGTTTAAACGGTTGCTAACGCAACATAATTTACTCAAAATAGCCTACTTTTATATGCAACACAATTTAAAAAAAGGTTAAATACAAAGCGACTGCAACCAATCGTTTTAGCAATTACTATTTCTTGTTTCTTATTCGGGTAGATACGAAATTTATATGCTTTATTTACTAACATAGGTTGCACCTCACTTTTTCATAGTATATCTAAAGTATACAAAAAAACGTAGGCTTACGCCTACTGACATTCATCTCCCACCTAAAATTGGTGTTTCACACCTTCACATTTTTGAGGAAGGAGTCTTCTGTCAGAAAACGATAAATTCTTTCGGTATTAATCCTTTCAAATCATATCCGCTTGGTATTGTTCCGAACCAGTACTCTTCACTTCCAGGAAATTCACAAGAAAGGAAATCCTGCTGCCAATCTTTGAACTTTATAAGTCCTATTGTGTCATTACTAGTAGCTTTTATATCCTTTTTTATAAGAGCACATATATCTTCTTGTGTATTTTCTGATAAAAGGTATAGTCTATAATCATTACCTACACCATCATATTCATTAACCTTAGAAAAATCACTTAATACTCTATGTATCTTTTCCATATTTAAATCTTCCTTATCAATAAATATGATATATCTATATTTTTATTATAGCAAGGCTCTACGCGATTCCCCATAGATACGACAATTTTTAGGGAATCTTGGCGAAGAACTAATGAATACTTGTAATAATAAACATAAATTAATGGTCGGATAATCAATTTTAGTTGTATAAAAATTACATAACTAAACGCACCGGTATTGAAGTCCTGTAATACTAATATAGAGCCGTTAAAATTAAAATTCATCTTCCAAAATTAGATTCCCGGCATCATTATCTTTCGTCAATCTTTGCTTCAAATAATTTTCTTTCGTAGTCCGATCATTTTTATGACCGACTGCAGCTGCGATGACATGAGGTGGTAATCCTTTGTAATCATACAAGTACTGTACATAAAAATGTCTAAAGAAGTGGGGAGTAATTCGGATGTTCTCTGTAAAGGGTAACTGAGTATCTTTAATGATTTTAGAAATATATTGTGACAAGTAATTCTCTCTATAAGCTGTATGGTTCTTAGTTTGAAATATCGTTCCACCATTTGTATTCCCAATGTCTATATGTAATCTTCTTCGAATTCGAAACGCGGCAATACGATTAAAAATCTCCTTATTAATAGAAACAATCCGTTCATTATCTCCCTTTGTATCAACTGTTAAATAGTAACGTCCTCGTATAGCGTCATACTCAAGAGCTTCCCACTTTGCATGGGCCACCTCTGCAACACGTAACCCTGTAGTAGCAAGGACTGATAATAAAGCATAGTTAATTTCATTATCCTTGTAGTAGTTTAGTAGTTGCTTCACTTCCTCATATGATAACTCACGCTTTGGTTTATGTTGTTTATTCACCGCCGTGCTTAGAATTTCTACATGAAGAGGCTCCTGGATATATTGGATTTCGTATAGCCATTTTAAATAAGAACGGATTACACCAAGCTTCCGACTAATCGTAGATGCCTTGTATTTTACTTTTGATTGATAGGAGATTGCGTCCTGGGACAGCCATTTTTGATAGTTACGGATATGGCGCTTTCTTAGATTCCTCCAGACTCGGCCAACTTTATAGTCTTTTACATCTTGCTGCAGAAATTCAGTACTTTGTTTGATAAAGAAGTAAAACTGGCTTAAATCACGAGCGTATAGAGTTCTTGATTCATCCTTTATACGCTTCTCCTGATCAAAATGTGTTTGTCGGTTCAAGTAGTAATACAATATTTCTTCATCTGAAAATCCCTTGTATGTATATGAATCTTCTCTTTCGTTATTTTCCTTTTTAAATTCAGCTTCATTTATATAATCACAATTCCATATTGCAATTATGTTAGCGAAATCTTGTTTTTGTTTTTCTATATTTTCTAAAGAAGTTTCACTATGAATTGTATTCAATTCAAATTTCATTATTCTTCAACTCCTTATTAATTACCTTTATATCTATTATTATAACTTAAGTTTATTCAAAATTATTTAGAAAGTAAAATTAAACTTTATAAAAATGAAAGTGTAAAACAACTATAGAAAATGTTCTATTTTCTATAGTTATTATCTAATTGTTTTTATAAATTATCTTTAATATAATTTATAATTATATAAAAGATAATTTAATTAGAAAGTGAATTTACATTACATTTATTTTAAAAATAAATTAAGTTATAATTGTGTTATAATGTAATTCACATTATATATTTTTATCAATTTAACTTTACATAATAAAATTATCGATTTTACATAACAGAAGTTTACACATAGGAGGAAAAGGTATGTTTGAAAGACAGGAAATAAATATGAATACGAATGAAGTAAAAGCTTATTTAGGAATTAGTAGCTTCATTTTTAATACTCTTATGAAACAAGGACAATTAATTCCAATTAATCGAGAGACCTGGCGTTTAGATGGTAGCTTTTTATTTAAGCGGGAAGACATAGAAAAGCTCAAAGAAGATCGTGAAACAGAGGGAATTACCTTATATCAGGCAGCAAAAGATTATAATGTGAGCATGTATCAACTTGAAAAGTGGATAGAAGAAGGAGTATTGACTTGCACTATACAGAAACATCGTAATCGTGAGACTAAATTTGTAAATGAGGAAGAAATACACGGATTGGTACAGCAATTGGATCAGGCCAATACGCTGTATACATTCTCACAAAAATATAATGTTGTATTGTTCCAAAAATTTATAGAAGGTAATAAATTAGCACGCATTATATCCATTCCGAAGCGCGGAGATATTGTGCTTATTGATGAGTTTGGAAACAATATGACACTAGAAGATTCAATTAAAATGGGATATAAGCCTGCATATATTTTATCCGATAAACCAAGAAGTCATCACCAAAAATTTGTAAAGTTTCGTTTTCCTAAATCAAATCAATTGCGAAGTAACATTTTTCACTTAATTGACTTAATACTACAGTATGTATCACCAAGAAATATTAAGGTTTCTGAGGAAGATGGTTTTTGGTACTTTGATGTTCGTCAATCCATTATTCAATTACCAATGCAAATGCAGGTAGAATGGATTGATTCTTTAACCCCATATATAATAGAAGGAAAATTAACAAGACGTGTTAATTTTAGTGTGTATTTAGATAGCCGTAGTGTTACTAAAGCAGTAACGATAACAAGCAGTGAATACCATGCAATCACAAACATTGTAAAAGAAACGAACAGTTCTATTGAAGAATTTATTGCATCCGCTATTCGTGAAAAGATTTATGATTATCAAGCGTCAGACAACTAAATTATAAAAATAAAGAAAAGACGCTTTAAAGCGTCTTTTCTTTCAGAGTGTTGGGAAATCTTTTTTGATTTTAGCGAAAGAAAACAATATAAAATAATAGAATTTAGAAAAATAGCCCTCCACCAGACTCCTTTTGGTTAGATGGAGAGCTATTTTTTCATGTTTTGATAAGCTGCGATGAGACACGCTTGCATTTGGACAGACTTCAGCCCTCGAAACCGCGCGTATCGATAGCCATTTAGTTCTTTGGCGTCCGCAAAGCTTCGCTCTATAGTCGAGCAGCGTACCTTGTATAGTTTTTTATCTGTACTTGTTAATTTGTTTTTTCTGGCAATATCTTTATATTCCTCCCAAATATGATGTGTAATATCTTTCTGTTTTTGTTTTTTTGAAAAACATTTATCACGCAATGAACAAACTACACAATCTGTTGGATCAGACTTATATTGACGATAGCCTTCTCTATCGGTTCTCGCATACTCTAAAATAGATCCCATCGGACAAGCAAATACATTTGTTTCTTCTACATATTTAAATTTGCTTTTTGGTACTTCTTTATTTCGATTTCCAAATCGGCGATACCCCATCAACTTAAGAAATTTTAGTATCCTCAAATACAAAAACGTTATCTTTTCTAAATAAGCTAAATTAGAAAGGATGACGTTTTTTATGAATCTCTCAATTCAAGATGAATTACAACTATTTTCTGAAGAATTACATCAATATCTTACGCCTTCATTTTTAGAATTACTTGCTAGAGAACTAGACTTTGTACAACGAAAGCGTAAGTTTTCGGGCCACGATTTAGCCACTATCTGTGTTTGGATTAGTCAACGAGTAGCGAGTAATTCTTTAGTTAGACTATGCGGTCAACTTCATGCAGCAACAGGAACTTTTATTAATCCGGAAGGACTCAATAAACGTTTCTATAAAAAAGCTGTTTGCTTTTTAAAACATATTTTCTCTTTATGATTAAAAAATAAAACTTGTGAACCATCAGTAATTCCAAGCTCTTCAATTGCTTATTTTCAACGAATTCGTATTTTAGATGCAACGATTTTCCAAGTGCCAAAACATTTAGCTAGTGTGTATCCTGGATCAGGTGGTTGTGCACAAACAGCGGGTATAAAAATTCAGTTAGAATATGATTTACATAGTGGACAGTCTTTAAATTCTCAAGTTGAACCAGGAAAAAATAATGATAAAACCTTTGGAACAGAGTGTTTAGCAACATTACATCCTAAATTCCTCCATCCATAAATCATTGTGAGAAAGGATGTTTCTATAACAAGGAGCTAATAGAACGTTAGAAATATTAGAATTTTAAAAAAATATGTAATTTTGCATTTATAATAACAAGATAATGTTTTTTCTGTATAATTCCTTAATAAGATACATCTTTATTATACGTAGTATTGAGAGGAGAAATAAAAATGAAGAAATCCGTCGTTACATTACTAGCAACCGGAATGGTTTTAGGGGCTCCATTTTCAAATGCCTTTGCAGAAGAACAAGTATCGCAGCAAGAAGCTTTGGACAAAATGGAAGTCGTTCAAAAAAAGTGGAATGATGAACAAGGAAATCCATCTTTCCTTTCAGGAAAATTATCTGATAAAAAAGTAGATTCAGAAAAAGAGGTAAAATCGTTCCTTGAAGAAAATAAGGAATTATTTAAAATCAACCCACAAACTGACTTAACACTGAAAGAAGTAAAGTCAGATGATTTAGGAATGAAACATTATGTGTACATTCAATCTATTAATAAAGTTCCAGTTGATGGTGCACGTTTCATTGTTCATACAAATCGTGAGGGCAAAGTAACAACGGTAAACGGAGACGTACATCCCGCTGCCGCTGAACGTTTGAAAGGAAATACAAAGGCAAAGATTTCAAATGAAACTGCCCTTTCAAATGCATGGAAACATATTAATCTAGCAAAAAAAGATACATTTGTAGAAACAAATGGGACTCCGTTAGAACAAATGAAAGAAACCGTAAAATCTACAAATGAAAAGGCAGATTTAGTTGTTTATGAAAAAGACGGGAATTATTACTTAACTTATAAAGTACAATTACAATTCATTAAACCTTATGGAGCAAACTGGAAAATCTATGTAAACGCAGAAGATGGAACAATTGTAAATTCATATAATGCAGTTACGGATGCAGATACTCCGCAAAAAGGCTATGGCAACGGCGTATTAGGGGATCGAAAAAGCCTGAATACAACTTATAGCAGTCAATATGGAAAATACTATTTAAAAGACACAACAAAGCCGATGAATGGTGGCGTTATTGAGACAACTACAACTAATCATGGCACTGATTGGCAAAATCCAGATAATTACGCTCTATTCGATAAAGATAATGCTTGGATAGATAAGAGCCAAGCTCCTGCAGTTGATGCTCATTTTAATGCAGGAAAAGTATATGATTATTATAAAAATGTTCATAACCGTAACAGTTTTGATGGAAAAGGTGCAACGATTCGTTCTGGAATCAATTTCGGAACCAACTACAATAATGCATTCTGGAATGGACAACAAATGGTTTATGGTGATGGCGATGGTGTTGAATTCGCACCGCTTTCAGGTTCGCTTGATGTTGTTGCACACGAACTAACACATGCGGTAACTGAAAAGTCAGCTGAGCTTGAATACCTAAATCAATCCGGGGCACTAAATGAATCTTTTTCTGATGTATTTGGATATTTCGTTGATCCAGCCAACTGGGATTTAGGAGAAGCTGTAACTACGCCAAAAGTTGCAGGAGATGCACTTCGCAGCTTATCAAATCCTGAAAAGTATGGCCAACCTGCTCATATGAATGACTATCAATATTTACCACCAACAGAAGAAGGAGACAATGGCGGCGTACATATCAATAGCGGTATTCCAAATAAAGCTGCTTATTTAACAATCAATGCTATTGGTAAGGAAAAAGCAGAAAAAATCTACTACCGTGCTTTAACAACGTACTTAACACCAACAAGTGATTTCAGCAAAGCACGTGCTGCTTTATTACAATCTGTTGCTGATTACGATGGCGTTAATAGCGCGACATATCAAGCTGTACAAAAAGCTTGGAATGACGTAGGAGTAAAATAATAGTTTCATTGGTAGAAAAGTGTAAAAGAACACGCTTGCTAGGAGTATCTGGCGAGCGTGTCCTTTTTTTACTGTATTTTTTATCTTATACTTTATTTTTCTCTTCACGCGCTAAATCGATTACAACATCTTTTCCATCAATATCTTTTGATAGGGGTCACCATACATGCCATCAACTTAAGAACGGAAACAAAATGAACTTTCGTTCAAATAAACTAAAAAACTCTTAAAATACTATTTACCCTTAAAAATGAGCACGCTAAATACACCTAGTTAGGTATTATTTTTAAAAATTATGCAGCTTTCTTTCGTTTTGAAAATTAACTATACTCATAGACAACACTAAAACGGCCATCTTATGCTTCTTGCTACAAAAGTAATGATAATATTAGATTTTCGAAATAAAAATAAGAGAAATTTAGTATACTTGTTATATTGAATTCTTCTTATTTTATTTTTTATTATGGAATAATTTCGTTTAGCTAATTAAAACTTAGCAAAGAAGAGACGATAGAAAAACTACAAGAAATGATGAGTAAATTTAAAGTATAATAACATCAAATAAGTAAGGTGAAAATGATATCACCTTACTTATTTTTCTACTTAATAACTAGGGGAGCTATTGAAGGAATGAGAAAAAGAAATAAATTATGGAATTTATGGAAAACCATTACACTGTTAGTTTGTACCGTTGTAATTGTTTCTTTACTCGTAACAGACATTTTAATTAGCCATAATGTTGAACGAGCGACAGAAGATAACCAAGAAGAGAAGGCAAAAACGATTGCACGTATTGTGGCGAATGATTCTATTGTAATTGATGGGTTGACGGGGAAGGTAGATACCTCCTTGATTCAGGTATATACAAATAAGCTATTAAAGAGTACAGATGTTCAATTTATTGTAGTTATGGATATGAATGGAATACGAAAATCTCATCCAGACCCTCAAAAAATAGGGCATCATTTTCTTGGAGGCGATGAAGGACCTGTATTGAAGGGAAAGGAACACGTCTCGTTAGCAAAAGGAACTTTAGGGATTTCTATGCGAGTATTCGTACCTATTTTTGCTGACACAGGTGAGCAACTTGGTGCGGTCGCTGTTGGCATTTCAGCTGATAATATAAAAGAGAGGGTGAAAGAAAGTAGACATATTATTTATATCGGTGTTGGTGTTGGAATATTAGTTGGAATTATAGGAGCGATATTGCTAGCTAGACATATAAAGAAAAGTTTATTTGGTCTTGAGCCGCATAGGATAGCGAAAATTCTTGAAGAAAGAAATACGATGCTACAATCTGTAAAAGAAGGTATTATTGCTGTAGATAAAGAGGCGAGAATAACTTTAATTAATAGTGAAGCAAAACGAATATTAAAGAAAGGTGGACTTACAGAAGATTTTATCGGTAAAGATATTGAATTGTATACGCCAAATTCACGTATGAAAGAAGTGTTGCAAACAGGAGAGGTACAATTAAACGAAGAACTAAATTTTTATGGGGTTGCGATTGTTACTAATCGGGTTCCTTTATATGTAAAAGGAGAAATAGTTGGCGTGATTGCAACATTTCGTGATAAAACAGAGATTAGAAAATTAGCAGAGGAATTAACTGGTATTAGGTTATATGCGGAAGCGCTACGGGCGCAATCTCATGAATTTATGAATAAGATGCACGTCGTGCTAGGACTTACACATATGAAACAGTATGAAGAACTGCAAAAATATGTGAGTAGTATGGTATCAGAGCATCAATATGAAATTGGGGGGATTATGAAAAAAATTCAAAGCCCAGTATTTGCTGGTTTTTTATTAGGTAAACTGAGCTATGCTAGAGAGAAAAATATAAAGTTAATTATAAAAGAAGATTCTTACTTACCAGAAATATATGATGAACGTATCATTCATGAACTGATTACCATTGTCGGAAATTTGATTAATAACGCATTAGATGCAGTGATGAATTGTGAGAAGAAGCAGGTTGAAGTTGGAATACAAGATGGGGATACATTAATCATTACAGTACAAGATACAGGGAAAGGTATACAAGAGGATGAAATTGATGCATTATTTATAAAAGGTTATTCCACAAAGGGTGATAATCGGGGGTATGGTTTGCATCTTGTAAAGGAAAGCATACAGCGAATAAATGGGGAAATTTATGTTCATTCGTTGTTAGGAACGGGAACGACAATAACGATTGAAATACCTAAAAGTGGGGATGAGAGATAAGATGATCAAAGTTTTGATTGTAGAAGATGATCCGATGGTGGCAATGTTAAATACACATTATTTAGAGCAAGTGGGAGGGTTTGAACTTGTCCATGCAGTTAAATCAGTTAAAGAAGCGATAGAAGTATTAGAGAAATCACGAGTAGATTTAGTATTACTTGATATTTTTATGCCTGAAGAGACCGGGTTTGAGCTTTTAATGCATATTCGGAATCAAGAAAGAGAAATCGATATTATGATGATTTCAGCTGTACATGATATGGGGAGTATCAAAAAAGCATTACAATATGGCGTAGTAGATTATTTAATTAAACCATTTACATTTGAACGATTTAAAGAGGCATTAACTGTATATCGAGGAAAACTTACTTTTATGAAAGAACAACAAAATATTAGTCAATCGGAATTAGATTCGCTAATTTTACAAAAAGAAAAAAGAGTGCCCTTTGACGATAAAGAGCTTCCGAAAGGACTAACAAGGCAAACGCTACAACTAATTTGGCAGCAAATCAAATCGCTTCATGGACAAGCGTTTACAACAGATGAAATGGCGCAATTAGTAGGAGTTTCAAGAGTTTCTATTCGAAAGTATGTCATGTTTTTGACTGAAATCGGAGTATTAGAGAATGAAATGGTGTATCAAAATGTGGGAAGACCAGTGAGTAAATTGAGATGTATTGACCAAAATAAAATAGATTTTTACGTATAAGCGACTTATTATAAGTCGCTTATATTTTTTTAATTACAAAAGTAGTTATAAAACTTACAAAAACTATTTTTACTATTGAAAGCATTTTAATATTATTATTCAGATGAATTATAGGAAGTAGAAATGCAAACAAAAAAGAGAATAAGGGGGGGCTGGGGCATACCAGATTATGTTGATGGAATAAAACACAAATTAAATCGAAAAGATGCTGCATCATAAATTCTACAAAACTAGAGTATTAAAATTTCATTCATCAAATTATTAATATAATAAAAATATATTATTTCACAAGGAGATGTTTAGTTTGTTGAATTATGAAAAAAACGCAGAAGTTTTAAAAGCATTAGCTCATCCAATACGAATTAAAATTTTGAAAGAATTAATTACAAGAGGGGCATGTAATGTAACTCAAATTGTAGATATTCTTGGTATCCCACAATCTACTGTTTCGCAGCATTTATCGAAGATGAAATCTCAAAAATTAATTATGAGTGATAGAAAAGGATTAGAGATTTACTATAGCGCTCAAAACAAAACTATTAATTCCATTGTCGAAATGTTATTGGATTTGAAACTATTAATTGTAAATAAAAATTAGTAATCTTTCTGATTCTGGTGCAAGATCGAGGCCTATCCAAGGCAGAATAGCTTATCTGCAACTTTATGTGGGATAGGAAGGATTAAAAGAACTTTATATACATTAGAGTGGTTGCTTCACCTTTATCAAACGATTTGAACAAAATCCTTATTTAAATGAAAGAAACCCCGATTGTCTGCGGGGCTCCTAAGGGTAATCGTCAAGTAATGACGTACTCGACTAATTAACGATATCATGAATTTTTTGGTAAAAATACTGGTAAATGCGTCCAAATGGATAGGGCATCATTTTGAACAAAATCGTTATTATATGTAGAAAAAATAAAAGAACCCTCTGGTTATAAGCGGATTCTTCGTAACAGAAGCACCAGGAAGCTGGTCTAGAGCGACCTGGGTATTCACTTGGGTGATATTACTATATTCGAAGGGAATAGAAAGATTAATGGAAATTAAATAAAATCCCTATTTTAATACATGGTATATAAACAAAGAAGAGCCTGATATGGCTCTCAGGCTCTTCCCTCAATAGCAAAGAGTAAGTCTTTTAATTACCCTTCTACTACATAATACACAAAACTTATATGGATGTGTAGAACAGGAAATTCCAATATAACTATCCAAATATAGTGTTTTAAAATATATTCTAGATATTTTAAATAAGGAATTAAATTACAAATGTTGATTTACCGCGTTATAGAAACTCATTTATATAAAGTTATAGTTAATAAAAGAATATTGAAATAATAAAATATGAAATATTACATATCGAATTGTAGAACGAGAAAAAGCGAAAACGGTAATTGAATGAAAACACTATTTGAGTAGAAAAGGTGACTGAGGGATATGGAATACGGAGTTTTTTAGCAAGGGAGTTAATAGCAGAGCATAATGATTATTTTGAAGCTTGTAGAGAAGCGCAGCAGTTAACTAGAGATACTGGTGTAGTTCACTGGGCGATGCCAATTGAAGAAAACAAGATAGCTAAAGAAAATTTCAATATTGGGGTACCGTCACACATCCATCAACTTAACGTATATTTTTATACAAAATGCGGTCTTTCCACGTAGTTTTTTATTATCTTTTATAGATGTTATAAAAGTAGGCACATCAAATAAACCCTGACGGGTTTCAAATTTTTCGCTATGCTACCTGATGGGCAGAAGTGGTATACTCATACACAACACCTAAAATATCAAAGACTGTTTTTTTCTCATATCTGTGAGATTTTCGTCCGTTTCGCTGTAGGAGGTTAAACAGACGAAGGAGAATCTTTGATAATTCTTGGGTGTTTTTATGTAGTGCTTGATGAAAAAGTAAGAAATAATCTTTAATTATGTAAATCGCTTTATATTCACTTAGTTCTTTCTGTTTCTTACGTAACAGGAGTTCTCTCATTTTAAACATAGTAGAAGAACATAATAGGATACTAATGAGTTGTCCATAAAGGTGGCATTCTAATCGCTCTTGTTTAATAGATTTACAACGATGAATTCGAAACCAAGATTTCCATATTTTAAATAACAGCTCAATTTGCCAACGCAGTGAATATAAATCATAGATTTTCTCTTTCGGTACCCATTCCGTAGGAATGTTTGTCATATATACTGTAATTCCTTGTAAAAGTTTCGTACGCTCTGTATATGTAATCCCTTTTTTCTTTTCACGAATAGCTCGATCATGTAGACGTTTCTGTTTTTGCTCCTCTGTACATCTATAAACCACAATGCGAGTGGGTAGTTTGTCTTTGCTCCCTACATATACATCATGTAATTCATACACTTGGCCAGGTTGTAATTGGTTCATGATGTCTTCCAAATGAATTTGTATATATACCGGTCTCAATTGAGCAGGTTTTGTTTTAAATACCACTGTTTCGAATTCTTTTCTATATATTTTAGTTGGTAATTTAAGACGCGATAAATAATACCCTTCCTTATCTTGGATCGATTTAAAGTCTTGTAAACGAAAATACCCTAAGTCACGAATATATAGTTCATTCTTTTGTGTCATGTCCATTCGAGTCGCCCCATATGCCTGATCACTTCGTTTTCCTGGTTCAATTTTCACATCAGAAAACTCTCCACTCAACAAGTCATACTCTAATTGAATTTTCACACCAGCTGTATGACTACAGCCTCCGGCACCAGGATAAGTAGCTGCGAATCGATCTGGAACTTGAAAGGTTGTAGAATCAAGGATGCGAATCCGCTCAAAGTAAGCAGAAAGAGAATGAGAAATTGTAGATGATCCTCCAATTTTAGCTTGTAGAAGTGTAGTAAATACATTTCGAAAGAAGGCTACAGAAGCCGAGTTAAATCGTCGATTCAGTCCCTCAGGACTTAATAAAATTCCTGTTGAAGTTTCTAATTGACTACAAAGTTGAGTAAGAGAGGTTGTAGCGATTTGTTGATTTAACCATACACACAAAGATAAAAAATGGTGCCCATGGCACTTACGTTTTCGTTTCATTCCACCTGCTTCTATAGCTAATTGATTAAGTGTAGCGGGAGACATATATCGATATAACTCTTCGGCAAATAAAGACAGCTCTTGTTTTTGATGCATATTCATAAAAAGCACGTCACCCTTTCTCATTAACATAAGAGAATAGTAACGTGCTTTTATGTTTAAGAATAGTCTAAATCCTTAAGTTGATGGATGTGGGGTACCGTCACATGCCCATCAAGCTAAGGTTGGATCTTTTATGAACCTCCTTTCTTGTTGCCTACATACTTGATAATTTGTTTATTTGTTTTTAAAAATACGCATACCAAATAAACATTGATACGGTGTATTTTTAAAGATTATGCAGTTTTTTGCTTTAGATTGGATACAGTAAACTGATAAACGACACCTAAAATATCAAAGACTGTTTTTTTCTCATATCGATGGGATTTTCGACCGTTTTTCTGTAAGAAGTCAAACAGACGAAGGAGAATTTTTGATACTTCTTGGGTGTCTTTCTTACGATTAGTCAAATGTTTTTTAGAGTTATAATTGATTAAATGCCAGAGATTTTAAGCCAATTAGAATGCAAGCCAAATACCCCTAATATGTGTCCATTTTTTACTAGGGGGAAGATATGGTACGATGGATGAAACTATGGTTTTAGGCGGCTAACCGATAATCATAGTGCATATTATGTGTAATGAGATAGAAGAGAAGCTTCAATAATTTATTTACACATGCAATGGACGCAACTTTATGACACTTGTTATAAGGTTGCGTTTTTAATTTATCGTAATACTCAACAATATGATTTTGTCCGTAACGTCGTTGTTTAATCATGTTCTGGATGATGAGGAAAAGGAGCTTCCTCAAATGTTTATTTCCACGTTTATTGATTTTATCTTTAAAAAAGGTTTTACCTGATTGAAAACGGCGTATATCAATACCAGCAAATGCATTGAGTTGCTTGTTATTGTTAAAACGAGTAATATCTCCTATTTCAGCCATCAAGCGTACGGCAGTATTCGGTCCAATCCCAGGGAGACTGCGAATGATATCGTATTCTGCGCGTTGCTCAGCTACATACACCATCTTGCTAATACAGCTTTCTTTTTGGTGAAGAAGTTCTTGATAGCGCCTTGCGTATAATTTGAGCTGGTCACACAGAACATCGTTCTGAGAAACAGCAGGATAGCAAATTTTCGCTATTTCAAGTATCTGAATCGCTTTTTTCTCCGCCGTAATATTTGATATTTTTTTATTGGTGTTGGCACGAATACGATTTTTTATAATGGTTTTAGAAAGACCTAAAACACAATCTGGGTGGGGAAATAGTTGAACAAAATTTAAAAACAAATCAGATTTACTAGTAAATATTCTTTCCAATTCTGGAAATGTTAATTGGATTACTTTATGCATACGGCCGCGAATTATTGATAATTCATCATCCAGTTCACTATATAATCTAGAAAGAGATTTTAACTGATAGAATAAATTATCAGTTCCGGTAGATACCCTTCGGGTAACTGTAAAATGAGTGAGAGCTAATCGGTGTGCGTCGCTTCGGTCTGTCTTATGAATCCGCAAGGAATCACATTGTATTTTGGCTTCTAATGGGTTTAATAAACAATATGTATACTGGTTATTTTGCATAAATCGTTCTAGCTGTCTGGAATAGATCCCTGTTGCTTCGAACACAATTTCAGGTGATTCGCCGGTTTCATCTGTAAGCTTATGTATCTTTTCTTGTAGCTTTTTAAAATCAGGCTTAGAATGCTTGATTTCACTTTCGAATACGCATTGTTTTTGTGCATTATAAATTACCATATAACTTTTACCCATACTGACATCAAATGCAATAACGTGTTTCATATAGCGCCTCCTCAGGTGGAATTGAAGTCTTCAACTTACACTTATCGATTCTCATTTCTTATACACGATCTCGAAGACCAACATACTAAAAACTGATTCAAATAAGGTAAGTGAAAAAGGTAAGTTTTGTATACGGATTCAGGACCCAAAAACACCCACGACCTCCTCTTCACTTCTACTATATAAAAAATAGTAGTGCGAACCAATGCCTTGGTCTGCACTACTAATCTTAGTATGTTTTGTATAGCTGCATATACTAAGTACAGATGATCTTGAATCATATAAATCGCTTTATATTCACTTAATTCTTTTTGTTTTTCTGTAGTAACAGCTGTCGCATTTTGAACATAGTGGAAGAACAAAGAAAAATAGCGATTAACTGTCCATAAAGATGACATTCTAGACGATCTCGCTTAATATTGTGACAATGACTGATACCAAAAAGAGATTTCCATGTTTTAAATACAATCTCTATTTGCCAACGTAGTGAGTAGATATCATGAACCTGTTCCATGGTATGTTGGTAATATAAACGTTGATTTCTGTTAATCGTTTACTTTTTTCAGAGTATGTAACTCCTTTTTTCTTTTCAACATAGGTTTGCTGTTTCCTACGTTTATGAGTTTGAGTCGATGTCAGTCTGTATATTATAACTCGTGAGAGTAATTTTTGTTGTCCAATATAGGCATTTCGAATTTCATAAGTATCTCCTGGTTTTATCTGATGTATAATATCTTCAAGGTTAAGTAAAACATATAGGGATTGCTTTTTTACTGTCCCATCCCGAAAGAATTCTTGAGAATCATTTTTCACATATACTCTATTATTTAATTTCAACCGTGAAACATAGAATACACCTCGTTGATCCATCTGGTCTAAATCTTTTAGAGAAAAGTATCCTAAATCTCGAATACATAAACCTCCTGAACGTAAGGTATCTAAACAATCTGTACCGAAGGTTTTATCATTATTTTTACCTGGCTCCATTTGAAAATTGAGGAATTTTCCACTATGTAAATCATACTCTAGCTGAATTTTAATACCAGCTGTTTGTGCACATCTTCCTGAACCAGGATAAATAGGGGCCAAATGATTGGGTACTTGAAAAATAGTAGCATCTAAAATACGTATACGTTGAAAATAAGAAGTGTATTGGTTTGGGATTTGAGACCAATCGTTTAGTCTTCTTTTGATTAAAAGGGAAAATACACGCTGTAGAAATAAAACAGCGCATCGGTAAAACGTTGATTAAGTCCTTCTGGACTCATGAGTGTAGCTGTATTTGCATAAAGTTGACTACATAATCGAGTGAGGGAATCACTTGCTACGTGTTGACTAATCCAAATACATAAAGCGGCCAAATCTCGTGCACCATACTTACTTTTACGTTTTACGAAGCCCGTCTCCTACGCGAGCTGTTGAAGGATGTTTGGAGATAGATATCGCTGTAATTTTTCAGCGAATAAAAGAAACTCATCTTGAATAGATAGAGTCATACAAAACGCCATCCTTTCTGTATATTTCTACAAAAAGAATAGCGTTTTTTTGATTTTATGGATATAAATTTATCTTAGCTTGATAGCGATGTATGGTGATCCCTATTAGGAGACAAACAAATCCATGTGCAATTGAATGTTCCTGATACATTACCTCGATTTTTGATTATGCCTTGTAAAATAGAAAGTGTCATAGGTAATTTATTACATCATGCAATTCGATATTCTCCTATCTCTGGGACAATTGAATTGACTGTGGAGGAAAATAAACAAACTCAACAGGTCCAATTCAATTTGCGGGATGAGGGGATGAGAATTTCTCCAAATAATCAATTACGCGTATTTGAACGTTTTTTAGAACAGATCGATTAAGAAGTTCACAATCTGGAGGGTCCGGATTAGCTATTGCAAAATCATTGATTGAAATGCACAAAAGGGAAATTGGTGTGAGGAATCACGCAGATAGTAAGCAGGGAAGTGAATTTTGATTTACTCTTCCCATCACATCAGAAAAAAATAAGGCGGCTGAAAGACTTTTGTAACATTTACGTTAGAAAAATGAAAGACCTTCTTGTTAACATACTACTACACAGTATGTTACAGGAGGTTTTTTACTTTATGAAAAGAAAATATGTATGGTTTATAGGTGGTTTGATAATTGTATTGGGGATTTTATGGTCATTGTTCCGACCAGAGAAAATATTTATTGATAAGCACGTGAATGAAGCATTGCCACAAACAGAGGTACAATCAACTGAAGCAAGGCAACTAAGTGATCGAGTAATAAGTGAAGGGCAGTTTCAAAATGGTATCCATGAAACAACTGGAACGGCAAAAATTCATCAATTAGCGGATGGAAAACGCGTTTTACGATTTTCCGATTTTGAAACATCTAATGGGCCAGATGTACGAGTTGTATTAGTTCCTACAAATCGTTTAAAAAATAATGAAGATGTGAAAAACTATCAGTATATTGAATTAGGAAAATTAAAAGGAAATAAAGGAGACCAAAACTACGAAATTCCTGAGGGGATAGACGTAAGTGTATATGGTTCGGTTTCTGTTTGGTGTAAAAGATTTAATGAAAACTTTGGTGCGGTTTATTTTAATGATTAAATATGAATATAAATTTTTACTCTTACTCAAAGGAAAAATTTATATGGGATATGGTAATAGTTGCTACGGAGATTGTGGATTTGATGGCGGATTCTCCTTACTGTTTGTGCTCTTTATCTTATTAATCATAGTTGGAACTATCTCCAGCTGATACACCTGGTACATGGAAATATAGTAGAGCAGATGGTTATGTTATACTTAATGATAACGGGGATGTTATTACCGCTATTCCCGCAAAGAAAAAATAATAAAAATTATTTTACGGTGCATAAGGTTGGTTATAAACATTGGATATTAAATATGATAGATACGAACTATTAGAGCTATTCGAGAGTGAACCAGAAGACTTTTTGATTGAGGGTGCAGGTGTGTATCTGTATCGTAAAATGGATCACTTAGGATTTAAAGTAATAATGATTATGTCAGTTTATGAGAATACAATTAAATTAAGTCTTTCTTATAATGAAGGATGTGTATTTGACGTCAATATGGAATTTGTAGAACGAGTCTATACTCGCAATGAAGCACTCCATATTCAGTGCTCTGAAGAGAAAAAAGCAATTGAAGTGAGATTCAAACCACATTTTGCAATTAATATTAGAGAATTCTAATCAAAAAATCGTAGGAATTATTAATTCCTACGATTTTTATTATTGAATATTTTTCCAGAGTGGCCCTTCATACCCAGAATCGTTTCCGTACCCCTATTATGGAATACGGCATAGTATACAAAAAACGTAGGCTTACGCCTACTGACAGAAAACGAGAAAGCTCATAATCATCTAGTTTACATAAGTAATCTTATCGGTAGTTATAAAAACACAAAATATTCTGTTTCAAAATCAAAAGTATTCTTATCTTATTGAGATATAATCAAAAATTTCTAAGATAGTTTTTTATTTGCATTATGTTGTGATTTTTATTTATACGACTATCCTATTTTTTAGAAATTACAAGGTTTATATTATGGTATGAATAAAATAAATGGATATACAGAAAAAAACCTTCTGTCTCAAAATCAAAAGTAATCTTAGTTTTTGAGACAGAAGGTGAAATTGAAATGTCACCACGACATATCTTCCTTCCCTATCCGTTAAAAAGAACCGTTTATCTCTTTCTTAATAAATAATATGGCACTGAATAACAATCTTTTCATACATTTAGTACACTTTCTTACTATTTTCCACTTCAAATTCTTTCAGATATATTTCTTTTAACATCGTAGATGTACTGCCCCCCCAATATTTATTAAAAGGTGTACTTAATTTGTTTTTCACCATCCATTTTCTTCCTCCTATTTTTAATAACTGTGAAACAGATATCCCAGCTTTATCTATTTCATCCTTAATTATTTTTTTCGCTTTCTCTTTTTCCCAAAACCTATTAGGTACTGCTTTTAATTCCCATTCTTTAAATTGATTTGGATACGCCTCATTTAACATCTTATAGGGGCTATCCGACCAAAACCTCATGAGAGGTGTCCTCAACCCGTTATTTACAATCCACTTCAAACTGTAATGTTTCTTTATATCTTCCTGAGACATGCCCTTTTCTTTGATAATCTGCTTAAAAATCTTTAAACTCTTTTCTTTATCGTTCCAAAATTTATTAGAAACTCTTTTTAATTCCCATTCTCTATATTGATTGGGATATGCTGCATTTAACATCTGATAAGCGTTTCTATTCCAATACTTCAACAGTGGTGTACCTAAATTTCTTTCTCTTAACCACTCCCCACTATACACATCAAGTACGTCTTCTATTGTTAATTTTTCTTTTTTCTCACTCCACCAACGTAAGGCCAACAGCCCTTTTTCCTTAGTCCAAAAATTCTTAGGAACACATTTCAATTCCCACTCTTTAAATCGATCGGGATATGCTGCATTCAACATTTGATAGGGGCTACCATTAAAATAGCTCGAACATACCTCGCCCAGTTTATTTTCTATTAACCACTTCAAATCATACTTATTTAGTAATTGATACTCTGTTAATCTTTCTTTTTCTTCAATTATTACCCTTAATATTTCCAATCCTTTTTCGTATGTCCAAAAACACTTAGGAGCATGCTTTAACTCCCATGGTTCAAATCGATTGGGATATGCTGCGTTTAACATCTCATATGGACTACTTCGATAAGTCTGCATCACACTAGTTAATTTGAATTTTATAATGAGACTCTGGTTCCATTCTTCTTTAATATCATCATTGCTCCATTTTAAAACATCCTCAATTAAATATCGCGTTACCCTCCTTTTTGATTCCCCGTTCACATCTTCACTCCATGTACCAGGAGGAAAACTTTTTCTTTTTCCATCTAATATTTCTCGATATATTCCCTCTATTTTTATTGTCAAGAATAGTTCACTCTCTTTCTAAAACTTCTCCTTATTATTACCAGATGTAATACCATTTGTGGTTTTATTGAAACACGAAGTTTTCGACGCGTAAATAGTAGAATTCCGCCAATTACATTCAATTATTTCGATAAATGAATTAATGTAATCCTAAATATTATACTAATAAAATTACTATTTAATTTCATTTTAGTAAAAATAATAGTTACAACTTGATATATCCAATAAAAAGATAATAATTTCGATTCATTAGAATCATTAAATACAATTTAATAAACTATTAATATAATTTAATCGTACTCTGCATACAGTTTTCTTTTATTTAGATATGTAAAATTGCATCAGAATATAAATTTGAATAAGATGCGCTCTTATAAATAACTAGTTGTAGAAAACGGAGGATCTGGGTTTATGGTCTATTAAAAACTCTTAAGTCGATGGATATGGAGGTCCGCCCAGATACGTGTAAATCCAGAATCTTTTCAAAATGGGACAGAAAAAAAGCAATCTTTAAGAATATTATTAGGTTTACATAGTTATCGATAATAGGTATCATGTAAATTTTATTAATACCTAAACACCTTAAAAAAATAAATATTCTAGTAACTGATGCTTAATGTGGAAATGGTAACTTGCGAAATAAATGTCGAATTTAACAGAAAATTGTATATTTTTGTTGTTTTATTTTTATTTTCATGCTAGACTTATAATAACAAAGAAAGAGTATACAAAAACCCTTAGCGATATAATTGTCTGAATTTTTAGTTTTATTTGTTGGTTTGCTTTACATCATTGACATGTGTGTATGCATTTTTTCCTCCACTCTTTCTTTGCTGTGCCCTTTAGAAAAAAACAACTTGTCCTTATTCAAGTTGTTTTTTTTCTGTAAAGATTTCATTTATTGTTTATGATAGTTGAGGTAGTAATTCAAAAAAGTACCTATCAGGGACATAGTTTTTAAGGCAAGTTTTTGGAAAGCATTTTTATGAAAAATTGGCGGGAATCATTTAAAAATTAAAATAACCCCTCTTTTCTGTGTACCTCGACACATTTAATTTGTATAATATAAAAACTAAGAAAATTTAAAAAATAAATACATATGCATGTTTACATAAATAGGGGTGAGAGAATATGTACAAACTGACCGAGATTATTGACGTAAAAGAAATACAAACTATGGCAGAACACTTTTATCTTTTAACACAGATTTCACATCAGCTGCTTGATTGCAACGGAGGAATCATATTTCATTACGGCACACCATCCTCTGATATACATTTACATGCAAAAATTCATGTCCCTATTATATTCAATGAAAATAAGATTGGTGATTTTGTGATTTTTTCGCCTAAAGATAGTATTGAGTCTTGCACTATATACTTTAAATCCCTTGCAACGATTATAACGAATAAAGGAATGAATACATTACAGCAATTGCAGAAAGATCAATCTATCCCTGCTGAAAAATTATATACGATTTTACACAACATGCCCGTTATGGTTGATGCTTGTGATGAAGAAGGGAATATTGTCATATGGAACCGAGAGTGTGAACTTGTAACAGGTTATAGTGCCGCTGAAATTATTAACAATCCTTGCGCGTTAGAGCTACTTTATCCAGATGAAACGTATCGGAACCAGTTACTTCATGGATTTTCTGAACTCGGTAAAAACTTTCGTGATTGGGAAATGACACTTACTTGTAAAAACGGTGATGAAAAAACAATCCTGTGGTCAAACCTTTCAGAAGAATTCCCTGTTCCTGGATACAGTCACTGGGCAGTTGGTATTGATATTACGCATCGGAAACAGGTAGAAGAAAAACTTATAGAAAAATCTTCAGAGTTAGAATTAATTTTTAAAGCACTCCCAGACTTATGTTTTTTAACAAGACTTGACGGAGTAATCGTTGATTATAAAGCCGGCTGTCCATCAAGATTTTATGTACCTGTCGAACAATTTATGTATAAAAAATTTCAGGATGTGTTACCTTTAGATGTTGCCCTGCAGCTACAAGAAGCAATTGCAAGGGTACAGCAGAATAATTCCATAGAAATTGTAGATTACTCCTTGCTCATGCATAATAGTATTTACTTTTTTGAAGCACGATGTTTACCGCTATTAACAGATAAAGTGATGGTTATGGTTCGCGATATTACAGAGCGGAAAAAGACAGAGGAACTACTAAATAAATCAGATAAATTAGCTACTGTCGGTCAACTCGCTGCAGGGGTTGCACATGAAGTGCGAAACCCACTCACTGTTATTAAAGGATTTATACAATTATTAGAGATACAAATGAAACATGAATCAAAATATTTTCAACTCATACTTTCTGAAATTGAGCACATTGAATCTATTATTCATGAATTTTTATCGATTGCTAAGCCTGAGGTATGTTCTTTTGAACAAGAGAGCATCGATGTAATTTTAAAAAACGTTGTATCATTAATTAACACAAAGGCAATTATGACAAATATTCATGTCACATTCCAAACGGATCCTGACGTTGTATATATTGATTGTTGTAAAAAACAATTAAAACAAGTGTTTATCAATGTTTTACAAAATTCGATTGAAGCAATGCCACATGGGGGAGACATAACCATTACCACTAAGAAAGTAAGTAACAATGAGGTGGAAATTTGTATTTCAGATGAGGGGATTGGTATTCCAGAAGAAAGAATTGCAAAACTTGCTGAACCTTTTTATAGTACGAAAGAAAAAGGAACAGGTCTCGGTTTAATGATTAGTTACAAAATTATTGAAAGTCATCAGGGAAGAATTTGTATAACAAGTAAAGTTGGAGTAGGAACCTCGGTGTACATTTATTTACCGCTTTTGCAAAATGTTTAAATACTGGCTTGAATGAAATTATGGCATATTATTTTGGGATTACATGTGTACAAGCGGCCTCGTGGGTATACCCCAAAATTTTTCCAACAAAAAAATCCCCGTAAAGCATATACACTTTACGGGGAGAGCCTGTTTTCTATCTTATTATATACGTACAGCCGTACCACTTACAGCAACCATTAACATACCATCACGAACAACTTCGTAGTCTACGTCAACACCAACGATTGCATTAGCACCTTTTTGTCTTGCAAGTTCTTTCATTTCGTCCATTGCAATATCACGTGCTTCTTTTAATTTACTTTCATAAGCACCAGCACGACCACCGACAACATCACGAACTGAAGCGAATAAATCGCGGACAATATTTGCACCCATAATAGCTTCACCATTTACAATATCAATATATTCACTAATTTCTTTCCCTTGAATTCCCTGCGTTGTTGTTACAATCATGATTGACACTCTCCTATAACTTATAATTTTAAATTGGCGTTTCTTATGTCTTTATTATGACATGGAAAAAGTACCTAAACTATCTAATAACCTTACAGGAATATGACATTTCTGTAAGGAATATTTACTCATTTTCTATTCGGATTTCTTTAAAACATGACCTTTTTCTGATCAATCTTGTCGGGATAGATATACTAATTCTGTAATTATTCGCTTTGCATCAAGCTCTAGCAATAGAAAAGCCTTGCTGATTGCAAGGCTCATCTCCTCATTTCATCCAATTGTGTATCGACTATCCTCTGAAACAAGTAAACTTGTATGATCAATTTTGACAACACATTTCCCTAACCTCCGCTTTACTTCCGATTGTAATTTCTTGTTTGCTTTTTCTAAAGACTGTGCTGGAATAATTGCTGATTGTAAGTCTGTTACCTTGCCATCATACATCACAGAAAAATCAATTTCATATCGATGTATCATGATTTCCCCACTTCCTTTCCAATAGTACGCTTACAACTCATCCTTACATGCTTTTTGTTTTCATATATTTTTACAATTACACTATGTTTCTTCACAATCCTCGCTAACCCTGCCAAAATAACTTTTAATAATTCCAATACTTAATAAAAGGTATGCAACAACCTTTAAAAAAATCATTCTCAAACCCTATTTTTCGAAATTTCATTTAAGCTACTTAAAATCCCGAATAACAAACATAATCTCATTCGATACCAAATATATTAACGGTTCATTAGAAATTGATTACAAATAAATCTGGAATGTGATTTTCTCTGGAATGGAAATTTTTTGTGCTGAAAACTATATAAATATTGTTATCCAACACACCCAATTGATAACCCTGGTAAAAAGGGGCTAAATTTTTATCACTACTCATATCTCTCCTCCGAAAATAGCCTTATAATTTAGAATAATAGGACTAATTATGATGCAATTTGTAGGATTTTTATACTTTTTGTCGAATACATGTAAAAAGGAGGGAATATGGCATGCTGTTCACAGGATTCTTCATTAATCTATCTATTTTTTCTTTCCTAGCTAGTTCAGCTATTTTTATTCAAGTATTTATAAGGAAAATGGATAATAAATTTATCCATTTATTTTTGGGGACATATGCAGGTATCATAGCTGCTATTTTGATGATTTTTAATTTTAAGCACATGGGATTGTTTTATGACTTGCGAGCCGTTCCTCTTATTATTTCGTTTATTTATTTTGGTCGTACAGCTGGTTGGATTACGTTAATGTTTATTTTATTTATGCGTATTTTCTACCTTGGTGGTGATTGGGGACCAGCTTTGATAGCTGCTTTAAGCATTGCTACTATATATACTATATTCAAAACATATCTCAAAAATACCCATCCCTTTAAAAGCGTTTTTCTTTATCTAGCTGTTTATCTAGCCATAATTCATTGGATATTTGGATTCTTTTTTCCTTCTATCTCACTTATACTTCTTGACATCCAAGGTACATTATTTATATCTTGCGGACTCTTAATTGGTGTTTTTCTTATGGAATCCTATCAAAATTTATATTACTTAACACAAGACCTAGCTAAAGCAAATGAAACTTTACTAGAATCAAAGCGGGAATTAAGGGATACCGTACATGAACTACAAGGAGGTATTGTTAAATTTAAAAAAGTAAATGGGAATTTTATTCATACTCTGTGTGATGGACAATTATTTTATCAACAAGGATTTCACTCTGAACAAGTTGTAGGGAAGCTTTTACCTACTATAGATTCTTCCATTATTCCATCCCATTTAGTTCCTCGATTACTAAAGTATTATCAACAGGCATGGGATGGTGAAGAAGTAACTTTCGAACTACCATGGCCAAATGATGAGACTATGATACTTTTCTCTCTTAGGCCAGTTAAAAGAGAGGGAACAGTGGTTGAGGTGGTTGGTTCTACTGTTGATATAACGAAAAGAATAAATGCGGAAAATGAACTAAAGGTAACGAAAGAACGACTGGAATCGTTTATTAATCATAATGTAGATGCTATCACTATATTTGATTTAGATGGACATATGTTGCAAGCGAATAAAGCTTATGAGAAGATATTTGGTTGGTCAGAAAAAGAATCAGTAGGAAAAAAATTACCTTGCGTACCTGATTTTTTAATGAATGAAACTTTAGAGTTAATCAAAAATATTAGTAATACCAATATACAAGATCCTGTTATTACTAGGTTAGAAACAGTTAGACAACGAAAAGATAAAACTCTAATTGATGTAAACGTGACGGTTTCACCAATTCTAGATTTAAGGGGCAATATAATTGCTTTATCAGGAATTTGTAGAGACATTTCTGAAAGGAAACAAGCAGAAAGAGAACGCCGTCAATTACATCAACAATTAAGAGACAGTGAAATGAAATACCGTGCGCTCATCGAACAAGCAACTGACGCAGTATATGTAGTAGAGCTAAATGAAGATCAACTTCCGGCTCGATTTATTGAGGTAAATCCTGTTGCGTGTAAAAGATTTGGATATAGTAGAGAAGAGCTTCTTTCGATGCCATTTCCTAGTAACGTTCCACCAGATTCTCCGATAATCAAAAGAGTGATAGAAAAAATTAGAGAAGGGCAAACTTCTTTCACTTTGCAAGATGAATTTGTTTTTCCGACAGGAAGAGCAATAACAACTGAATTTGGTGTCCGTGTTTTTAACTTGAATGGCAAAAATGTTTTCTTGAGTATCTCTCGAGATATCACAGAACGGCTAAAAACAGAGGAATTATTACGAAAATCAGAGAAACTTGCTGTAGTAGGTCAATTATCCACTGCAATTGCTCATGAAATTAAAAATCCTTTAACAGCAATGAAAGGATTCATGCAGTTATTAAAATCAATGGAAAATAAGAACACTGAGCATTATATAGATATAGTGTTAGCAGAGGTTGAACGTATAGATAGTATTACTAATGAATTTATGACATTAGCAAAACCTGAGGCATTAGAAATTAAAACTAATGACCTGAATGTATTAATGAAGCAAGTTGTAATGTTACTTGAACCTCAAGCAATAATGAATTGCATACAAATTACAACTAAGTTTACATCTGATACTTCATTCATACTTTGTGAAAGGAATCAATTAAAGCAGGCTTTTATAAATATCTTAAAAAATGCAATTGAGGCAACTTCAATGGGAGGGGAAATCTTGATTCAAATCGAATATGTGCCTGATCAAAACCAGGTAAACATTCGATTTACTGATTATGGGTGTGGAATTGAACAGGAACGTATACCTTACCTAGGAGAACCATTTTATAGTCTCAAAGAAAATGGTATCGGTTTAGGATTAATGATCTGTTATAAAATTATTGAGAAGCACCAAGGAAAGATACTTATTGAAAGTGAAGTAGGAAAAGGAACAACAGTTAATATAAATCTTCCTATATCTACTCTCGAAAAAGAAAACTCTTATTCATCTTCTTAGATACATCCTAGAATCATGAAGTACAATTATACAATTTATTAAATTTTCCCCTTTAGATTTAATTATCTAAAGGGTTATCTGTTTATGTTAAAAAAAATCTCATATTGTACTCTCGCCATTTAGCAGCTTTACGAACTGTTTGAGGTAGGGACTTCTTGGGAGGTATAAACTTTCTAATAATCTCAAATATAGAAATTTCCCTATTTCCACAAGTTGATATTTCTATATATCCCTACTTTTGTTATCAAAAACAGCGAAGATATTCCTGTTTCTTCAACTAATAGTTAGCAAAAACAAGTGAATCTGCAGGAGAAAAACAAATTTAAAAACCAACAGGGCAATAATACAACTCTATCAAAATTACAATAAAAGGAGCTAGTCTGTGAATAAATATTATATGAGTGCTATCTTAAGTATTGTACTTTCTGTTGTATTATTTACATTTAATTACTATCAGACTAAAAGAGGAGGAGTAATATTCGCTTTAAGTATAGGAGCAAGTGTTAAATTTCTAGCTGATGGTGTATTGAATGAAGGTAAACACAAAAAACACAATTGATTTTGAAGTAAACCGAAGATGAATCACCTTAATAAGATGATTTATCTTTTTTATAAAAACTTAAGGAATCCAAAATTAAAACCCACACATTTTGATCAAACTTTTTTCAAAATGTGTGGGTTTCCTCTATTTATAAATCAATATTTGTAGCAATACTTTGATCAAGCTATAATTCAAACCAACATAACCAGTCTTTTTATCTCATTCGTTGACGAACAAATACGAATCCACCTAAAGCCACCAACAACATTCCTACAATATATGAAATCATCTCCATTGATGTTCCACCTGTGTTAGGAAGCCATACTGATGTCTTAGTATTTTCTTTAGTTGGTGGAATTTTTGAATCTGTGCTCGGGTCTTTTGGATCTGTGCTTGGATTTTTTGGATCTACGCTCGGATCTTTCGGATCTACGCTCGGATCTTTTGGATCTACGTTCGGATCTTTTGGATTTTCCTTGATTTTTGTATTCGTAATATCATAACCTTTTACTTCAGATTTATATCCATCCACTGGTTGTTCTTTTACTTCATACTTATATACCTTACCTTCGGCATCATATGCCGCTAAGTCTTTGAATCCATATTTCCAACCTGTTGCTTCACTTACTTCTTGCGTCGCAACTACTTGGCCATTTTGTAGTAGGTCGATCTTGATCATTGCCGGACGATCTTTCGCATTGTCGTCCTTCCATATCTTCGTTCCTTCTACCGTTGTTTGACCTACTTTTGTATTCGTAATGTCATAACCTTTTACTTCCGATTTATATCCATCCACTGGTTGTTCTTTTACTTCATACTTATATACCTTACCTTCGGCATCATATGCCGCTAAGTCTTTAAATCCATATTTCCAACCTGTTGCTTCACTTACTTCTTGCGTCGCAACTACTTGGCCATTTTGTAGTAGGTCGACCTTGATCATTGCCGGACGATCTTTCGCATTGCCGTCCTTCCATGTCTTCTTTCCTTCTACTGTTGTTTGGCCAACCTTTGTATTTGTAATGTCATAACCTTTTACTTCAGATTTATATCCATCCACCGGTTGTTCTTTTACTTCATACTTGTACGCATTTCCTTCGGCATCGTATGCTTGAAGTTTTTCAAATGTATACTTCCAATTTGTTGCCGCTGTTGCTTCTTTTGTGTCTACTACTTTACCGTTTTGTAGTAAGTCTACTTTGATTGTTGTCGGACGATTTGTTGCGTTTCCGTCCTTCCACGTTTTTGTTCCTTCTACTGTTGTTTGCGCTACTTTTGTATTCGTAATATCATAACCGTGAACTTCGGATTTATATCCATCCACCGGTTGTTCTTTTACTTCATACTTGTACGCATTGCCTTCGGCATCATATGCCGCTAGGTCTTTGAATCCATATTTCCAGCCTGTTGCTTCACTTACTTCTTGCGTCGCAACTACTTGGCCATTTTGTAGTAAGTCTACTTTGATTGTTGCCGGACGACTTGTTGCGTTTCCGTCTTTCCACGTTTTCGTTCCTTCTACTGTTGTCTGCGCTACTTTTGTATTTGTAATGTCATAACCTTTTACTTCAGATTTATATCCATCCACCGGTTGTTCTTTTACTTCATACTTGTACGCATTTCCTTCGGTATCATATGCTTGAAGTTTTTCAAATGTATACTTCCAGTTTGTTGCCGCTGTTGCTTCTTTTGTGTCTACTACTTTACCGTTTTGTAGTAAGTCTACTTTGATTGTTGTCGGACGATTTGTTGCGTTTCCGTCCTTCCACGTTTTTGTTCCTTCTACTGTTGTTTGCGCTACTTTTGTATTCGTAATATCATAACCGTGAACTTCGGATTTATATCCATCCACCGGTTGTTCTTTTACTTCATACTTGTACGCATTTCCTTCGGCATCATATGCCGCTAGGTCTTTGAATCCATATTTCCAGCCTGTTGCTTCACTTACTTCTTGCGTCGCAACTACTTGGCCATTTTGTAGTAAGTCTACTTTGATTGTTGCCGGACGATTTGTTGCGTTTCCGTCCTTCCACGTTTTTGTTCCTTCTACTGTTGTCTGCGCTACTTTTGTATTTGTAATGTCATAACCTTTTACTTCAGACTTATATCCATCCACCGGTTGTTCTTTTACTTCATACTTGTACGCATTTCCTTCGGCATCGTATGCTTGAAGTTTTTCAAATGTATACTTCCAATTTGTTGCCGCTGTTGCTTCTTTTGTGTCTACTACTTTACCGTTTTGTAGTAAGTCTACTTTGATCGTTGCCGGACGATTTGTTGCGTTTCCGTCCTTCCACGTTTTTGTTCCTTCTACTGTTGTTTGCGCTACTTTTGTATTCGTAATATCATAACCATGAACTTCAGATTTATATCCATCCACTGGTTGTTCTTTTACTTCATACTTGTACGCATTGCCTTCGGCATCGTATGCTTGAAGTTTTTCAAATGTATACTTCCAGTTTGTTGCCGCTGTTGCTTCTTTTGTGTCTACTACTTTACCGTTTTGTAGTAAGTCTACTTTGATTGTTGCCGGACGATTTGTTGCATTTCCGTCCTTCCACGTTTTTGTTCCTTCTACTGTTGTTTGTGCTACTTTTGTATTTGTAATGTCATAACCTTTTACTTCAGATTTATATCCATCCACCGGTTGTTCTTTTACTTCATACTTGTACGCATTGCCTTCGGCATCATATGCCGCTAAGTCTTTGAATCCATATTTCCAACCTGTTGCTTCACTTGCTTCTTGCGTCGCAACTACTTGGCCATTTTGTAGTAAGTCTACTTTGATCGTTGCCGGACGATTTGTTGCGTTTCCGTCCTTCCACGTTTTTGTTCCTTCTACTGTTGTTTGCGCTACTTTTGTATTCGTAATATCATAACCATGAACTTCAGATTTATATCCATCCACTGGTTGTTCTTTTACTTCATACTTGTACGCATTGCCTTCGGCATCGTATGCTTGAAGTTTTTCAAATGTATACTTCCAGTTTGTTGCCGCTGTTGCTTCTTTTGTGTCTACTACTTTACCGTTTTGTAGTAAGTCTACTTTGATTGTTGCCGGACGATTTGTTGCATTTCCGTCCTTCCACGTTTTTGTTCCTTCTACTGTTGTTTGTGCTACTTTTGTATTTGTAATGTCATAACCTTTTACTTCAGATTTATATCCATCCACCGGTTGTTCTTTTACTTCATACTTGTACGCATTGCCTTCGGCATCATATGCCGCTAAGTCTTTGAATCCATATTTCCAACCTGTTGCTTCACTTGCTTCTTGCGTCGCAACTACTTGGCCATTTTGTAGTAAGTCTACTTTGATGGTTGCCGGACGATTTGTTGCGTTTCCGTCCTTCCACGTTTTTGTTCCTTCTACTGTTGTTTGCGCTACTTTTGTATTCGTAATATCATAACCATGAACTTCAGATTTATATCCATCCACTGGTTGTTCTTTTACTTCATACTTGTACGCATTGCCTTCGGCATCGTATGCTTGAAGTTTTTCAAATGTATACTTCCAGTTTGTTGCCGCTGTTGCTTCTTTTGTGTCTACTACTTTACCGTTTTGTAGTAAGTCTACTTTGATTGTTGCCGGACGATTTGTTGCATTTCCGTCCTTCCACGTTTTTGTTCCTTCTACTGTTGTTTGCGCTACTTTTGTATTCGTAATATCATAACCATGAACTTCAGATTTATATCCATCCACTGGTTGTTCTTTTACTTCATACTTGTACGCATTGCCTTCGGCATCGTATGCTTGAAGTTTTTCAAATGTATACTTCCAGTTTGTTGCCGCTGTTGCTTCTTTTGTGTCTACTACTTTACCGTTTTGTAGTAAGTCTACTTTGATTGTTGCCGGACGATTTGTTGCATTTCCGTCCTTCCACGTTTTTGTTCCTTCTACTGTTGTTTGCGCTACTTTTGTATTCGTAATATCATAACCATGAACTTCAGATTTATATCCATCCACTGGTTGTTCTTTTACTTCATACTTGTACGCATTGCCTTCGGCATCGTATGCTTGAAGTTTTTCAAATGTATACTTCCAGTTTGTTGCCGCTGTTGCTTCTTTTGTGTCTACTACTTTACCGTTTTGTAGTAAGTCTACTTTGATGGTTGCCGGACGATTTGTTGCGTTTCCGTCCTTCCACGTTTTTGTTCCTTCTACTGTTGTTTGCGCTACTTTTGTATTCGTAATATCATAACCATGAACTTCAGATTTATATCCATCCACTGGTTGTTCTTTTACTTCATACTTGTACGCATTGCCTTCGGCATCGTATGCTTGAAGTTTTTCAAATGTATACTTCCAGTTTGTTGCCGCTGTTGCTTCTTTTGTGTCTACTACTTTACCGTTTTGTAGTAAGTCTACTTTGATTGTTGCCGGACGATTTGTTGCATTTCCGTCCTTCCACGTTTTTGTTCCTTCTACTGTTGTTTGCGCTACTTTTGTATTCGTAATATCATAACCATGAACTTCAGATTTATATCCATCCACTGGTTGTTCTTTTACTTCATACTTGTACGCATTGCCTTCGGCATCGTATGCTTGAAGTTTTTCAAATGTATACTTCCAGTTTGTTGCCGCTGTTGCTTCTTTTGTGTCTACTACTTTACCGTTTTGTAGTAAGTCTACTTTGATTGTTGCCGGACGATTTGTTGCATTTCCGTCCTTCCACGTTTTTGTTCCTTCTACTGTTGTTTGCGCTACTTTTGTATTCGTAATATCATAACCATGAACTTCAGATTTATATCCATCCACTGGTTGCTCTTTTACTGTATACGTATAAGCAACACCGCTCGCATCATATGATTCTAAATTTGTAAATGTATATTTCCAACCATTTGCCGCTGTTACGTCATGTGTTTTGACTACATTTCCATTTTGTAGTAAGTCTACTTTGATCGTTGCCGGACGGTCTGTTGCGTTTCCGTCCTTCCACGTTTTTGTTCCTTCTACTGTTGTTTGACCTACCTTTGTATTTGTAATGTCATAACCTTTTACCTCGGATTTATATCCATCTACCGATTGTTCTTTCACTGTATAGATGTAAGCTACCCCGTTTGTATCGTATGCCTGGAGTTTTTCAAATGTATACTTCCAATTTGTTGCCGCCGTTACTTCTTTTGTGTCTACTACTTTACCGTTTTGTAGTAAATCTACTTTAACTAAGCTTGGGCGATCTGTTGCGTTGTTATCGTTCCAAGTCTTTGTTCCTTCTACTTTCGTTTCGCCTACTTTTGTATTCGTAATGTCATAACCGCTTACACTAGATTGATATCCCACTACTAGTTGTTCTTTCACTTCATACTGATAAGCTATTCCATTCGCATCGTATGCTTCTAAATCTGCAAATATATATTTCCAACCCAATACTGCTAGTACGTCTTGTGTTTTGATCACGTTTCCGTTTTGTAGTAAGTCTACTTTGATCATTGTCGGACGATTTATTGCGTTTCCGTCTTTCCACATCTTCGTTCCTTCTACAGTTGTTTGCGCTACTTTTGTATTTGTGATGTCATAACCTTTTACTTCGGATTTGTATCCATCCACCGGTTTTTCTTTTACTTCATACTTGTACGCATTTCCTTCAGCATCATATGCCGCTAAGTCTTTGAATCCATATTTCCAACCTGTTGCTTCACTTACTTCTTGTGTGTTGATGACCTGACCATTTTGTAGTAAATCTACTTTGATTATTTTCGGACGATCTGTCGCATTGCCATCTTTCCACGTTTTCGTTCCTTCTACTGTTGTTTGCGCTACTTTTGTATTCGTAATGTCATAACCTTTTACTTCTGATTTATATCCATCCACCGGTTTTTCTTTTACTTCATACTTGTACGCATTGCCTTCGGCATCATATGCCGCTAAGTCTTTGAATCCATATTTCCAACCTGCTGCTTCACTTACTTCTTGCGTCGCAACTACTTGGCCATTTTGTAGTAAGTCTACTTTGATTGTTGCCGGACGATTTGTTGCGTTTCCGTCCTTCCACGTTTTTGTTCCTTCTACTGTTGTTTGCGCTACTTTTGTATTTGTAATGTCATAACCTTTTACTTCTGATTTATATCCATCCACCGGTTGCTCTTTTACTGTATACGTATAAGCAACACCGCTCGCATCATATGATTCTAAATTTGTAAATGTATATTTCCAACCATTTGCCGCTGTAACGTCCTGTGTTTCGATTACATTTCCATTTTGTAGTAAGTCTACTTTGATCGTTGCCGGACGGTCTGTTGCATTTCCGTCTTTCCACGTCTTCGTTCCTTCTACTGTCATTTTCGCTACTTTTGTATTTGTAATGTCATAACCTTTTACTTCCGATTTGTATCCCGCTACCGGTTTTTCTTTTACCGTATACGTGTAAGCAACACCGTTCGCATCATATTGTGCTAAGTCTGCAAATGTATATTTCCAACTGTTTGCTGCTGTTACGTCTTGTGTTTGAATTACGTTTCCATTTTGCAATAAGTCTACTTGGATTGCGCTTGGACGATCTGTTGCATTGTTGTCATTCCAAGTTTTCGTTCCTGAAACAGATGTTGTTGCATCTTTTGTATTCGTAATGTTGTAGCCATTTACTTCCGATTTGTATCCCGCTACCGGTTTTTCTTTTACTGTATACGTATAAGTATTACCATCATTATCATATGCTGGTAAATCTGCAAACGTATAGTTCCAGTTATTCGCTGCTGATACATCTTGTGTTTTGATTGAATTTCCATTTTGCAGTAACTCTACTTGGATTGAGCTTGGGCGATCTGTTGCATTGTTGTCATTCCAAGTTTTTGTTCCTGAAACAGATGTCGTTTTCACTTTATTCGGAATAGTAAGCTTTACGCCTTTTTCAGCATTTGCATCAATTTTAAAAGGCACTTTTACTTGCGGATCGAAATCCAAATAGTTTGGACCTGCAATCTCCTGTACATAGTAATTACCTGGGTCTAAATCTGGAACCTCCACCATACCTTGTCCATCCGTTGTATACGTACCGCCAATTTGCTGACCTGACTCTGTATATAAGTTAAATGAAACATTCGGTATAAATTTTGTTTCATCTCCGGCAATGTGCTTCACAATTCTTAACGTTCCTTTAGGAGGTAAATCGCCTTGCGCACCACCGCCCTGATCGATATTGTTAACTCTAGCACTACCCGACGTTGCTACAGGATTTTCATTCGTAATCTTGTAATCAACCGTATATTGATTATCAAAATATGGTTGACTCTTTCCACTTGCAGTTATAGTAGATGTGTAGGTGAAAGCAAAAGTAATACCACTTGCCTTATCCTTATTCATCACAACTTTAAACGCGTTATCACCCATAAAAGTAACCGTTCCATAACCTTGGGCTTGGAATGCTTCAGGTGTCATTGGAGCGGCAAATCCTCCAATACGGAAACTATCTTGATTAAGTGTTTGTCCCGGTCCCAAAGTATCTGTCAAAACAATATCTGTATCTACATTTTGTTTTGCACCATTTATATTTAACCACCAATTTACTATATTGGTATCTTCCGGTTTAATACCGCCCCCTTTAGAGTGCATTGTTCCAGGGCTAGTCCCCCCATTATTAGTTGGACCAGTAATCGTTACTTTTTGAGACTCTAAATTTGTACCTAGATCCGTATTGATTGTTTTCTTTTCTCCCGCTGCTACATCCTGAGTCGCTTCAACTTGAAAATAAAAATGCCCTCTAACATTTAGAAGTTTCTCAGCTACATCACTAAATGTACATACCACATTAGTTGTATTTATTTGACAAGTACCAAAATTTTGCCCTTGCTCATTGTTCAATGGAATCGTTCCTTTGAATCCTTTTAATTCCGGGGGCAACGTTAATATTAAGGTGTCTCCTGTTTTTATTTTCAATCCAGGTTTTTCACTAAAATTAACGCGTATTCTCGTCTGTTCACTGACACCTAGTTCCGTTTTATCGAATATAAAACTATCAACTAGTCCTGTTTTATTTAATTCTTGTGCATTTGCTATTATAGATGTGAAATTCTGACCTATAGTAAATATAAAAATCATTATAATCGAAAAAATCGAAGTCACTCTTTTTATCATGTCATTCTCCTATAAATTATAATTAGATGGATTCTAATATGAATATACAATGACAATGATTTAATAGGCTGATGGTATTCCGTTTCTTTCAACTGTTATAAACTAAAAAACTTGAAAATAGATTTCTATAAACTATTTCTCTACTCCAATAAGCTTCAATTCTTTAATCTAACATTAATTTTACTAAGTTTACTATTTACAAATTTAATAGTTATTGATATTATCGTAACTAGTGAAGTTACAGTTATCATCATCCCTATCAACTCTTGAAAACTTGTATCATATCTACCATCTTATGGATAGCATAAATTTCTGATTAATAATGGTTTCATTTCAATGCTATCAGTTTATTCATACTACTTTCCATTATTTTCAGATTCATAGCATCAGTATGTACCAATTTGATAGCACCTTCTTATTGATTCACAACTTTATTTACCAGAACCTTTTGCCCCCTCCTACAGGCATTACCCCTATGCTCTCATCCATAATATAAAACTATTTAGATACCAAAAATAGCTTCTGTAACTTTTGTAACTGATTTTGTAATTAAAAAAACAAACATAAATTAATACCTCATTTGGGATAAACTTTTTATTTTATACTCCCCCCTACAGACACCGAAATATCACCCTTAAGTGCTTGTGCTAAACCTCTGCCTAAATTTTGATTCATTTAGTAAAAACCACAAACAATTTTGTTTATTCATGTACCTCCTATATATCATTGCCTAGGTTTATAATTAAGTAGCCCTATGCTTTTTAAAAGAATGAACAGTAACGTTTACTAATCTGTATCAGCTTATGAATTTAGAATTTTAATCACAATCTACATGATTTATAAACTTCATGGTTAAATCTCGCTATACCAAGCCTTCAATTAAGTTCTCAGCATGATGACTAGATTCATAATTAATTGTAGTCGCTTATTTCTTTATTTGCATGAATCCAAACTTCACATTGCTAGATCGGCACAATGGGCCTCAATTCCCTTTACAAATATTTGTAATAAATGTGCACTTAAGTAATTAAGGTGTCATAAGAATAACAGAATACTCACACTCTACTTTTACCAATTAATCACATCTCAGTCCCCCCCTATCTATACCCGATATAATATATAAAATAAAACAAAGAAAGAGTAGTAAGCGTAAATATCAATCAGACTTATACTAAACTGAATTTTCAATATTTTCAGTTTAGTATAAGGGTATTTTCAGCCACTCTTTCTTTGTATTATGAGTTTAGCACCAAATATAAAGTATAACAAGACAAAAAAATTCAAATTTCGCATAATTTCGACATTTTTTTCACGAAACAATACTGGTCGTTAATTAACACGCATTGCCATATATATCTATCGAATTAAGAATTTTATGACGCTCTCAAAATAAAAACTTGTACATTTTCATCTTGAGAAGGCATTTTTTTATTTTTGGGATATTTTCTTAGCTTGATGGTGATGGAAAGTGACCCCAATTAAGCTAATTCCCCCATTTCGCAGATTTGATCAAAAACACCCAAATAATATCTTGTTTGAATTGTTTTACTTTAAAATATTTAACTTATTACGCTTCCGTTTATCTTTTCAAAAGCATAACTTCGTTTCGAAAGCTTTGCAACGGAACCAGAAATATATAGTATCACATCAAAAAATATAAATCTATATTGATTTTCTTTTAATAATTTATATATAATTATAATGAATATAATTTGAAAGTCAATATCAATTAGAAATAATGGGGGGAGTATAGACAGGACAAAACATTTAGTAGGAAAGCAAGCCCATGTTTCGAAATGAATGAAGTAATGCCAAATAAAAATGATTAGATTAATAAAATTGGAATCCAAATTAGATTACAAAATCGATTTTGGGTATTGGTAAGAAGTCATTCTATTTAATGCTAAATGAGGACACACAGAATAATAACAAATTAGGAAATGTAATATGTTCTTGCTTCCATTTCTTATAGTATTTAATAACTTTTGACTTCAATCTGGCTTTGTATAAAGCTTTTCTAACTTGAGAAATGAGCACAGTTACTCCTTTGCTCACAAATTAACTGTATAGCTTCCGATATCCCATTTTTCTATTTAAAAGTTTAAATTGCATAATAATAGAACGATGCTTCTCTAGATTCTTGATATTTTTGGTGAATTTGTAACAGGACCTTTAGTTACACGAAATATTCTTTAAATACAATATTTTATCATCTTAGGAGGAAACGGTATGAAAGGCTTAAAGTTTCTTTATAAAACTCCCCTTATATTGACAATGAGTGCAGTGTTGTTGGGGTGTAGCACAGCAAAACAAGAACAGTCAAACAAGGATACAGCCACACAAGAAAAATCTACGAAAAAAAATACGCAATGGTCATATGAAGGGACTACTGGTCCAGAACACTGGGGAGAATTGAAACCAGAATACAAAATGTGTTTAAATGGGCAAGAACAATCTCCGATAGATATCAAAACGGAACAAATAAAATCAACAGTTGAGGATGCTAATCATTTTCAAATTAATTATCAACCAATATCATTTTCTATTAAAAATAATGGGCATAGTATTGAGGGGACAGCAAATAGTTCTGATGATTATCTCATGCTGGGAGAAAGTCGTTACACATTAAAACAATTCCATTTCCATACACCAAGTGAACATCAATTTGAAGGAAAACATGCAGATATGGAACTACATCTGGTCCATCAAAATGATCAAGGTCAGTTAGCAGTAGTTGGTATTATGATAAAAGAAGGACAAAAAAACGAAGGTTTTGCAGAAATGTGGGAAAATCTCCCGAACAGCAAAAATTCACAGGGTGATGTGCAGCATACCATTGATATAAAACAGATTCTTCCTTCAGATCATTCGTCATTCCGTTACATGGGTTCTTTGACAACACCTCCTTGTACAGAAAATGTCCAGTGGATTGTGATGAAACAGACAATAGAGATGTCCAAAAAACAAATTGAAACGTTTCATAAATTATTCCCAACGAATAACCGACCAGTTCAGCCAATTAATGGAAGAGAAGTATCGTAAACATAAGGAATTATTGGAATAAAAAATAGTAGTGCGAGCAGCATAGCGAAGGTTTTGAAACCCAGACAATTTAAATGACGATGTTCTTGTTCAATGAGATTATTGAAATGTTTGATGGTACAATACTTTGCACCAGAACGGAAAAAAGCTGCTGTCCTAATGGACAACAGCTTTTTCATTATGCTACGTCTTCTTTTTGTTCCTTTTGTAGTGTACTATTTTTGTAACCGTAACTGAAGTAGACAACAAGTCCAATTACAAGCCATATTGCAAAGCCGATCCATGTTGTTGCTGGGAGTTGTAATGCTAAGTATCCACAGAATAGAACAGCTAAAGCAGGAATCCATGGTACCAAAGGCACTTTAAAAGCGCGCGGTAGTTCTGGTTGTTTTTTACGCAAAATAATTACTCCAATTGATACAACGATGAATGCGAATAATGTACCGATATTTGTTAATTCTGCTAGTTTACTTAAAGGAACAAAACCAGCAAAGAAAGCAACCATAGTGGCAGTAATCCAACTATTGATAACAGGTGTTTTTGTTTTTTTATTTACGCGAGAAAGTGCTTTTGGTAGTAAGCCATCGCGGCTAATTGCGTAAAATAATCGTGTTTGTCCATATAACATAACAAGTAATACAGTTGTAATTCCAGTAATCGCTCCTAAAGAAATGAAACCAGCAACCCAATCTTGTTGAATGTATTGTAGTGCAAATGCAACAGGATTTTTCACACCTAACTGATCGTAAGGTACAATCCCAGTTAAAACTAATGAAACAACGATATATAGAATCGTACAAATTGTTAAAGAAGCAATAATACCGATTGGCATGTTACGCTGTGGATTTTTGACTTCTTCAGCAGCTGTTGATACAGCGTCAAATCCGATGTAAGCAAAGAATACAGTTGCAGCCCCAGTTGTTACGCCAGAGAATCCGAACGGCATAAAGGGTGTCCAGTTTTCAGGCTTTACATAGAAAGCACCAACGCCGATAAATAGTAAGACAACAAAAAGTTTGATAGCTACCATGATAGCGTTAAAACGCGCTGATTTTTTTGCTCCTTTTGTTAATAACAACGTCATTAGAAAGATGATACAGATTGCTGGTAAGTCTATATATGTTCCCGCTTCAGGATTATATGCGCTTGTTAAAGCCGTAGGTAATGTAATCCCAAATCCACTTAATAGACCTTGTAAATACCCTGACCAACCAGATGCAACAGCTGAGGAAGCTAATCCATATTCTAAAATTAAATCCCAACCTAAAATCCAAGCGATTAATTCTCCAAATGTTGCATAGCTATAAGTGTACGCACTACCGGATACCGGTACAGTTGATGCAAATTCAGAATAACATAAGGCTGCAAATACACAGGCTAAACCGGATAAAATAAACGACAAAACAAGTGCGGGTCCTGCGTGTTCTGCTGCGGCAACACCGGTAAGAACGAAAATCCCAGTTCCGATGATAGCGCCGACCCCGAGCATAGTAAGATCAAATGCACCGAGTTCTTTTTTTAAAGATGCTCCTTTTTGTTCTGACTGTGCTAATAATGCTGAAATAGATTTTTTTCGAAATAGATTCATATAGATACCTCACTTATAGTTGTTTTAATATTCTGAAAAATAATATCGCATTGTCGTATAATGTCGAATCTTTGTAGTTCGTATTTTAATTCAAATAAATATTTTTGTAAATACTTATTATCAGAAAATTAAATCTTTTAAGTGTACCTTTATTTCTTTCCACTTAATCCCTCTGTTCCGAATATATTCCTTTAAGAGAAAGACTTATATCCCTATATAAGTCATAGAGGATTGTTTGCATATTAACTTTAGTTTTTTGTACAATAAAGGTAAAGATATAGTCTGAAACAGGAAGAGGAAAACCATGTCCAATTCATTAGTAAATTTACGTATCGATTTTGCCTTTAAGCAGTTATTTGGCACAAATGGGAATGAAGATATTTTAGTTGCCTTTTTAAATGCCATATTAAAAGATTCTTTAGAATCACCTATTGTTGCCCTACAATTAGAAGATCCACATTTGCATCGAGAATATGAAGAAGATAAATTATCAATTTTAGATATTTTGGCTACATTAAATACAGGAACAAAGGTAAATGTAGAAATACAATTGAATAACAATCACGATATGATCAAACGAAGCTTATATTATTGGGGAAGGTTATACACCTCTCAATTGCAAAAAGGAATGCCTTATAGCTCACTTCACAAAACAATTACCATAAACTTGTTAAACTTTGTGATGTTTCCAGAATATGAATCATTTCATACAACAGGAATCCTTTGGAATCAGCAACAACAAAAGTTATTAAGTGACGATATAGAAGTTCATATTGTAGAGATTCCAAAGTTACTACAGCAATGGCGCGAAGAGAAAGTTAATCCGTGGGAAGATTCGTTTGTTCGTTGGTTATTATTATTACCAGCGAATGAAGATGAGTATCTCACACAAACATTGGAGGACATTGCCATGAACCAAGATCCGATTTTACAAAAAGCAATGAATAAGTGGGAACGTATGAGTCAAGATTCTTCTTTCCGTCAAGCATATGAAGCAAGAGAAAAGGCCTTAATGGATGAGGCTGCAAAATTTGCTCATGCTCGTAATGAGGGGAAAAAAGAAGGAATTCAAGAAGGGGTTCAGCAAGGAAAAATACAGATGATTAAAGGTATGCATGAACTTGGTGTACCACTTGAAACGATTGCTAAAGCCAGTAAATTAGGAATAGATGAGGTTGAACGTATTTTAGAACAAAAATAATCAACATCAAAAAAGAACCTCTTAATTTTAACGAACTTCAGCCAGAATTCTCCTTCCTCTAAGCGCAGCGTAGGTGGGAGATGAATGGCCCGACCTAACAAAAGTACTTCTGAGTGGTAAAGCATCGTAAAATTTGTTTATAATAGAGTTATTAGAACAAACATTCGGAGGTGACGACATAATGAAATTGAACTACAGGTTTGAAATCTATCCTACAATAGAACAACAACATACACTAGAGAGATGGATTTCCATTTGTCGTCAGCAATATAACTCCGCTTTGCTAGATAAACAACGATATTATAAACAAAACAAAAAAGACTTAACACGGTATGAATTACAAAATCAGCAAAAACTTGATAAAAAGATATATCATTTCTTAAAAGAGGTTCCTTCGCAACCTTTTCAGGAAGTGTTTGCGCGCTTGGAAAAAGCCTATAAAAAGTTCTTTAAAAAGGATGCTGGCTATCCAAAAATGAAAAGTTTTAAAGAATATCGTTCTATTACTCTTACTCAATTTGGTATGTTCAAATATAAAAAGAAGGATGGTTCCTTGGGGACAAGCCGTCGTATGTGTTCTCTCACAAAAGGCGGTAAACTTCTTATCTCGAAATTAGGGGTCATTGATATCAAATGGCACCGTAAATTAGATGGCCGCGTTAAACAAGTTGTCATAAAACATCAAGGAAACCGTTGGTTTGCGACTTTTTGTGTTGAAAAACACGTAAACCAAGATTCTATTTGTGATGCAAATAAAACAACTGGTATTGATGTAGGCATCAAAAAATTTGCGGTTCTATCTAATGGAGAAGAAGTTCAGAATCCTACGTTTTTACGCAAAGAAGAGCGTAAATTAAAACGTGCGCAACGTAAACATTCAAAAATGAAAAAAGGTTCGAAGAACTGGTGCAAGCAAGTAGACAAATTACAACAAATTCATACGAAGATAGCGAATCAACGTAAGGATTTCTTGCACAAACTAAGCTTCCGATTAACCAACAGCTATGGTGTAATTTGTATAGAAGACCTAAAAATCAAAAATATGGTACGTAACCGTCACCTAGCAAAATCCATCCACGATGCAGGTTGGGGGATGTTCCGTACATTCCTCTCCTACAAGGCAAAACGAAATGGTGGATGTTTGGTAATGGTAAAACCGCACTACACGTCACAAAAATGTTCGAATTGCGGGGAAACAGTTAAGAAATCACTTTCTGTTCGTACGCACGTATGCAAACAATGTGGTACTGTACTGGATCGTGACCACAATGCAGCGATTAACATTGAAAAAGCCGGCTTAACGCAAATTGCGTATCAGCCAACATATTAAATGTACATAACATCTATATAACTGTAGGGCAAGGTCTTGTCCGAACAGTATAATCTACGCCTGTGGAGAGCGTGTAAGACCGAATCTCGTAAGAGATAGGCAATGCTTGTAGAATCAGGAAGCCCCCACTTCAAGCGGTGATAATCGGTAAGTGGTGGGTAGTTCACAAGAGTAATCCCAACCGTTATAAAAACAACAAATTAAATTTTTACAAAAGAAAACAACCTGTATAAAAACAGGTTGTTTTCTTTTATAGGGTAAAACAAAGAAAGAGTGGAAAAAATGCACAAACTTCTACGGCACAAGAAGTAAAATGATCCGAGAAAACTAAAAATTCTGATTACTTACTAGATAAGGGTTTTTATTTTCTCTTTCTTTGTTGTTATGAGTATAGCATTAAAAACGACATAAATCAACAAAAAATCACATAATTCTTATTTTTTCGACATTACACCGTAATTCCTTTGTGAATCTTTATATATATATGTATAATTATATTTAAAGTCATAACTTTTAGAATTGAAGTGACCATCATGAGAAGTTTCGGTTCATTAGTAATTTCTACTATATGCTCAGCAATTCTTGTAATCTCGAACGCCTACTCCTTCTATGATAAATTCACAACTGGAGGTACATATTATTGGGTTAGCGGCATCATAGGCATCATATTCCTTCTATTCTTTATCGCAAACATGCGAGATATCATCAATAAGAATTATAGAACTTCAACAGACTAGGAGTGTATACATATGTGGAAAAAGATTCATAATTACAAGTTTCATTTAAAAGATTTGAAATTTATGCTCTGGCTGTTCCTTGTCATTGGTTCCTTATATGCTTATGAATTCTTCTCAGGACTAATGTTCCACCAGGAGTTTCGCTGGCTTAAATTAATATGTATGATAATAATAATCCTGGCATTTAGGGATACTAGAAAGAAGCTTAAAAACAATGATTATAGAACGGCATAATGTAAAAGGAATCCTTTATGGGTTCCTTATTCTACGGAAAAATCTCGGCTGAATCCCATTATAATTTTATAAAAATATAAAATTATAAATCACCCCAAAACTTCCACCAAGAATTCTTTTTCAACCTAGCTGCCGCTATTTCTTCCTGGGCTGATACAATAGTACGTTTTGCATCTTGAATCTCCCTGACCATCTTCATAAGATTATCATCCCTTAGCTCTAACCTCTTTTCTATCCTTTCTTCACGTTCCTTCCGATCTTTTATGTCTTCCTTTATTAATTTATTTCTTTCTTTAATATCCGCTTCGATTAATTTGTTCTTTTGCTCTATACGATCACCTAGTCTCTTTTCCATTTCTAAAAGGTTAGCTTGCTGCACCTTATTAATCTCATCTATCATAGCGCTATATTGTTGCTGGAATTGATACTGCATTTGATAAGGAACTGGATCTGTCCCCTGGGATTCCTCTTTCTTATTATCGATTCCAAACTGCTTTGCAATCATTTTCGCAGCTTTTTCTAAAGTCATACCATCTTGCTTACTCAACTCTACTAACTGTTCAATAAGTACAACATCAAACTCTGTATATTCCCTTCTCCCTCGACTATTCTTCCTTACATCATATCCTTCACGTTCAAGAACATCCGAATACTTTCTAAGTGTGCTACCACTTACTCCTAAACGACTATAGACCTCACTGCTGGTATATATTATCTCCGCTTCTGACATAGCGCTACGCCACCTCCTATAAGAAAAATTCCATATTAAAGGTCTAATACCTCTTAAAACCCATCGACGAAGCTCGCACAGTCTTTGCAAGGTTTTGTCGGAAATAAACATATCCTCATAGCGCTATAGCTAAAAATCGGTTGCTAATAAAGGGAACATATAATAGTTGCAACATTCTTTATTTCATTTTTACATTATATTTCAAATCCCCTTAATAAAAGAACGTAGGTTCGTGTATAATAAGAACATAAGTTCCTTTATTAAGGGGAGGAATCACAGTGTATGACTATTCTATCCTACCGAATAGAATCATCTTATGTGTTGATTTACGAAGCTTTTATGCTTCAGTTAGTTGCATCAAAATGGGATTAGTTCCTATGCATACAAAATTGGCTGTAGTCGGAGATGTAATTAGAAATGGTTCAATCGTTCTAGCTGCAACTCCACCATTAAAAGCATTGGGTGTAAAGAAGATGGCAAGGCTATACGAGATTCCTCGTAGAAAAGACATTCTTGTGGTAAATCCAATTATGAGCACCTATATAAAATGCTCCAATTACATAACAAAATTAGCTTTGCAATACGTTCCTATTGAGGATTTTCACCAATACAGCATAGACGAATTTTTTATGGATATTACAGATAGCATCCATTTATTCGCCCAAAATCCATACGAATTCGCCATGAAATTCAAACGTGAAATATACGATCATACACGAATTGAATGTACCATCGGAATTGCTCCTAACCCATTAATGAGTAAGGTTGCTTTAGACATTGAAGCTAAGAAGAACAAAGACGGGATTGCTTTTTGGAAGTACGAGGATGTACCTACAAAACTATGGAGCATACGACCACTCAATAAATTTTGGAGCATATCATATAAAACAGAAGAAAAGTTAAATCGAAAGGGAATATACTCTATTGGAGATTTAGCCAATTATCCCCTTAAATACTTAAAACAGAGCTTCGGCAAGATTGGAGAAGAATTACACTTACATAGCCACGGAATTGACTTTAGTCGCATTTCAGAAAAATATGTTCCTGCTACAACTTCTGTTGGAAAAAGCCAAATTCTAATGCGTGACTACACAATAGAAGAATTTCCGATTATTCTACTGGAACATATTGAAGAAGTTTGTTATCGGCTTAGAAGACAAAACAAACTTACTCAAACCGTTCATTTTTCTGTCGGTTATAGCAAGAGTTATACCGGGGGCATTAGAAAAACACATACTTTAAGCCGCCCAACAAATTTAACAATGGATATTTATCATATCTGTACATACTTTTTACATCAGCAATATACTGGCGAACCCATTCGCAGCATAAACATATCCTTAACAAACTTACTTCAAGAAGGAGAAGAACAAATTTCTCTTTTGGATAATGTCACGCAACGAGAAAAAGAAATGAAGTTGACAAAAGTAATGGATGAAATACGCACAAAGTTTGGGAAGAACAGTATTTTACGAGGGATTTCCTACACGCATAGCGCTACAGCTAGACACAGAAACACGCTAATAGGAGGACATAAATCATGAATAACGCTAATATGCCAAAAGGGAGAAATATGGTCAAATGGACTCCATTCGCAGCAATGCCTGAACAGTTTGCTGGTATTCGTGAAATCATCAAGGAGAAAAACAAAGTAACTCGGGCGATCTTAACCGCTGAAGAGAAAGAACTGATTGAGAACATGTTGTTATGTTCCTTATTATCTGAAGAAGAAATACTAATTACATATTATGAAGATGGTTATTTACTTTCTAGTTATATGACTGTTGTTGGTATTGACCAGCAGAATAGTGCTGTCATATGTACCGATGCTTTTTATAATAAAATGAAACTGCAATTTTCTAATATAATAGACGTGAAATAAAATAGGTTTAAGCGATCACGTATCCATTGTTATAAAGGAGTGTATGAAATGCAAGGGAATCAGATAAGAAAGAATACAGCTAGAACAGTTATTCATAATGATATAAATAACTATCCCTATTTAAATATACCTATGATTATTAATGAAAAAGATGGAATGATTTACGAGGTTTTAAGCGTTGGTTTTCACAAAAATGATACAGCAGCAATGATAACAACGGACGATTTCGCTACAACTAGGGTAATTACACCGATGGTATCAATAAAAAACAATAATGGTAGTATTCAATTATATCGCTTACCTTTAGAACTGGAATATTGGGTGCTTTCTTGTCTGCTTACTGCTTCAAAAGAAAAAAATCCGTTCCCATGTAAAGTTGCTTTTGGAATTATAGACACGAGATTTTATGTAGAATTTAAAATGAAAGTAAACTTTTGAATAGAAGTTTATTTTTAATTTCACTAAAAAAAGCCAAAAGATGACATTGAATAAGTCATCTTTTGGCTTCAAAACATCTATAAAAATTTTATTATTTTTCCTGATTTTCTACTTTTTCAGTTTTAGAACTGAATCCACTTTTAAATCCATCCAAAAAATCACAACCACCTAATGAAAAAACAAATACACATAATAGACCTATCATAATACCTTTTTTATAGTTCACCCTATAACATCCTCCATAAATACAACTTAATATCGTAATTATAATATACAAATTAGAAATATCTATGAAAACAATCTTAAATTTACCTTAAATAATTAGACTGTTGTTATCATTTCTGAAAGTAAACTTTTAAATAGAAGTTTACTTTCAATTTTCATTAAAAAAAATAAAAGATGATTTCACATTTATCATCTTTTATCCTTAAAAATAACAAAAAATTATTTTATTTCATCTAAATTATTCATTTTTCTAAGTAACTTAGTTTTTGTTATATCTCTAGAAATAATAAATAAAACTAAGTTAACCAAAATTAAAATTACATCTATACAAATAACCCAAAAATCACTTTTTATAAAAGAATTAGTCAAAACCAATATTAATAAGCTAATTCCTGAAATTAATCTTACTTTGTTTTGTTCTATTTTCAACATAAAACCATCTCCTTTTAACAATATTATACTATTCTTAATCTTATTAATGTGTATATTAAATTATATATATATCTAATAAAAAAGCGAAAGTAAACTTTTCAATAGAAGTTTACCTCCAAATACCACTAAAAAAAGGAAGCTTTAACTGAATAAGCTACCTTTTTTATTTCATCTAAATTTCAATAATTTGTTGGTTTTAAAAGCTTAAATACTAATAATAAAAAGCTAAATAAAATAAAAACTTGAGCGTCTTGACTAGGATTGTTATCATAACTCTCTTGTATCTCAGTAATTAATTCATGTGTTTTCATTTGCTATCTCCTTTTACATATTTTCAATAAATTTATTTATACTTAAAAGTTTCTTATTTTTCACATTCTGTATCTTTAGTAGCAAACATATAACATATTATATAATTTTTCTAATAAATTTAAAAATTACATTTTTGTAAGATAAATCTAATTAAATTAGAATCTTGCTCTTACATATATTTTGTTTCCCCTATTCTTAAACAGGCATAATTTTAAAAATCTATTTGAAAGTAAACTTTTGGATAAAAGTTTACTTTCGGATAAAAGTTTACTTTCGGATTTTGAATCATTTATAGCTAATTTTGTAATAAATTTCTCAATATTGATATAGATGTTAAATATGGGTTTTATATCGAAAATTAATAAAAAATATAATATCATAAAAATTAAGATGGTTTGTGTCACTTGTTTTTCCCTTATGCTTAAGATAAGATCGTATTCGCCGATCTTATCTTTTTTTATTTGTAAATTTTAGATACAAAAAAAGGAATCCTTATAATAAGGATTCTGCAACAGGAAATAACAAAAATATAAATAATAAAAAGAATTACTTATGTTATAGCGTGTATATTAATAATATAATATTGATAAATATTTACATAAATACAATAGAGAGGAAATCATCACCAATAAGCTAATTCAATAGTACAAAGTTCCATTGTGAACTCCATTTTTTAAAGAGTAGAATTTACTTCTACTCTTTTATTATTTGTAATAAAACCCCAGAGTGGCACTTCATTCCTCGAATCGTTTCCATACCCTTTTTAGGGAAATACACAAATAGAGTATTCAATGCATTTAAGATAAGAATTAAGGTCGGCTTAGTTCTAGTAAAATATTTAATCCTTTTTTTAATTCTTCCAATGATGCATAGGAATAAGAAAGACGAATATGACGTAAATCGCTTGGTTCATATATATAACCTGGATTGATCAAAACATTTTGTTTAAGTAACTTTAGAAATAGCACCTTATTTACAATAGGTTCATGAAACCTGATCCATATATAAAAACCACCCTCAGACTTTTTCCACGTAGCGATTTTTTGAAATTGCTGTTCCAATATTTCTTCTACAAATGTAGCCCTTCTTTTCAATTGTTTACGAAGTGTGATCAGATGCTTTTCGTATAAACCGGATGATATCCAGTGTGCGACGATTTCTTGAGAAAAGGCACTTGAGCCATAATCTGTTTGCATTTTAATATCAGCTAATCGCCCAATTACAGGTGAAGGTGCAACAACCCAACCGATCCGTAATCCAGGACTTAGCGTTTTGGATACACTACCGATATAAAGAACTTGCCCTGATGTATCAAATGACTTTATGGCAGGAGAAGATGATTCAAATAACAGTTCGTGATACACATCATCTTCAATAATCGGGATTTGTAGCTCTTTGCATGTATTGTATAGATTTTTCTTTTCTTTCACCGACCAATTATATCCTGTCGGATTGTGTAATGTTGGCACACAGTAAAATAAAGATTGTCTTTTTCTTTTGAGTGCCCGCAAATTGTCTGTCAAATGTGCGTCTCGTAAAACTGAAATCATACGCATTCCAGTGGATTGAAAGGGATGCACAGAATTTAAATACGAAGGTTGTTCTTGGAAGACAATGGATCCTTCTTCTAATAATCCAACTGCAATTAATTGAAGTGCTTGAAGTGCACCTGAAACAATTAAAATGTTCTCCGGTGCTGTTTGAATACCACGTTTTTTTAAATAATTACATAAAATTCCCCGAAGCTTTTCACTTCCTTGTGGTGATGAATAGCCAATTGCCTTTGATTCAAGTGAAATCTTTTTTAACGACTGTTCAATTTGTTTCGTTGGAAGTAATTCTGGTGATAATTCACCTGTTCCAAGACGGATGATATGATCCATTTGCTCATATTCGTTGATTAGTTGAATCGTATGGTAGTTTGGTTTGTGAATACTCGATTCAATGTGTTGCTGCCAATTTGGTTGAGATCTGTTCAAAAGCACATTCCACGAATTATTGGCCACAAATATCCCTGATCCCACTTTAGATTCGAGCAAACCATCCGCCTTTAATTCATCAAGTGCAAGTTGCACAGTACTTCGGTTCACATTAAATTGCGTTGCAAGTTGGCGCTGTGTTGGAATTTTTGTGCCAACAGTCCAATCACCTCGCTCAATATGAGACTTTATCCAATCTACAATTTGCTCTTGAACGGTCAAATGAGAATGACGATTTGGTTTCCATTTCATCTAATTCCCTCCTAAATTGGGTGGATAAAAAACCATCCAATTGGTTGTTTTCTTTTAGTTTTATCATAGTACGATAGTAATTGAAAGGGAGTTGATTATATGGAAGCCATTGTTCATGGAATAATCTTAGCATTCGGACTCATTTTACCTTTAGGGGTACAGAATGTATTTGTATTTTCACAAGGAGCCACACAGTCAAAACTAATTCGAGCACTTCCGGCGGCTGTTACAGCTGCACTATGTGATACATTTTTAATTCTTTTAGCCGTTTTTGGTCTATCTACTATCGTTTTACAATTTGAATGGCTACGACTTAGCCTAATGATTGCTGGAATTTTGTTTTTACTTTACATGGGATATGTTATTTGGAGGTCTGAGCCAAATACAAATGAAACGAATAAAGCATTACCAATCCGTCAACAAATCATCTTTGCTTTATCGGTTTCTTTATTAAACCCTCATGCCCTCTTAGATATAGTTGGTGTTATTGGAACAAGTGCATTAAAATATGTTGGAACGGAACAGGTTATTTTTACAATCACATGTATTACAGTATCTTGGATTTGGTTCTTTGGATTAACGCTCGCAGGTACAGTCATGAAGAAGATAGATGGTAATGGAGGTTTAATGAACATATTCAACAAATGCTCCGCCCTGTTTATCTGGGGAACTGCCGTTTATCTATTTATTGGATTAATATAACGTTAAATTATAAAGATGTTATGTTCAGCACATAACCCATAAACGACCGTTTATAGGACTTTATTTATTTCTAACCAAATAGAGAAAAATACTGTTTAAATCCAGTTTCAAAATTCATTACCAAAAATAAAAGGTCCTAACATATTAGTTATATATAATATGTAGGGCCTTTTATTTTAAGTTTTTTTGGGGATTTAGGTCTTGATAATATACGATTTTCGCATTTGATCCGAGCACCGTTAATGAATTGTTGTTTTCTTAACATACAGGGAACCGGCTAAAATGTGTCCAAATCGTGTCTAAACGTACAGTTTTCCCGAAATAATATGGTGACCCATTGCTATCAACTTAAAAAATGGATTGTTCCCTAAAACGAAAAAAATGAGCCGTGTTGTTATAAATAACGATAGAAAGATAAAATTTTCGTTTTAGAGTTACTTCAAAATATTAGTTTGATGGGCATGTTGCCTTACCCCTACTAGATATACGATTTGTGGCGAAAAATCCATTTCAGTTTTATATCATCTGCATCTCATCTTTACAGGATCCAATTATATTTGTACTTGTAACACATATTAAAACAAGGAAAAGAGGAAATAATATGGCAAAATTTAATGCGAAATTATTAACGACACTAGGTATTTCAACAGCATTATTAGTAGGAGCTGGTAGTACCTATGCAGCTCAAAAAGAAAAAAATGATTCAGTAACAACAAAAGCCTCGACTGAAAATGTTTCGGTAGAAAAAACAATAAAAGCACCAACTTCTGAAGAAATTGAATCAGTATTACAAGGAGAACCTACACCGCCAAATATTAAAGTAGAAGGTTTATTTTCTACAAATGGGAAGCCTGATTATACTGCTGATTTCTATTTAAACGATGCAAAACTATTTTCTTTATTAAAAATTAGCGCAACAGAATTAAAACAAGAATTAGCTAAAGGTAAAACTGTTGTAGAGATTGCAGCAGATAAAAACGTTTCTAAACAACAAGTGATTGATGTGATTTCAAACACACAAATTGACGTACAAATTGAAGGTGAACAAAATGGAGAAACTCCTAAAAGCAACCGTTCAAAGGAAGAAATGTTAAAGGATATTGAGCCTATAGTATTACAGGTTATTGAGCATAAAACAGAAACACCGTGGAAGTAGTAAGGATTTTTGTGCAAAAAAGAATAAAATGCATATATTCCTAACGGACTTGTATCTTATGCTACAAATCCAAACAATTGATGGGTGAATTCTTTTTGATTTTGGACAGACTGGTACCGTAAATCAATCTGTTCTTTTATAAAGTACTAGTATCAGTATATCCAAGTTTAGGAGATTACTTGCAAGAGGATTCGTTTTTTGCACCAGAACTCACCATATTATTTCGGGAATTTTGTACATTTAGACACAAATGAACCTATTCTCTTTATGTTAAGGAAAAGGTAAAGATACCATCAGAATAAATGAAAAAATTGTAGAACCTCCGTTCTACAATTTTTTCTGTAAATAAAAATAAAACAACACGCCATCAACTGTATTATGCACCCCATACTCAGCTCCATGAAGTTCTAAAATATTTTTTGAAATGGCAAGTCCAAGACCTGTTCCACCTTGTGAGCGTTGACGAGCTGTATCAACCCGGTAAAAACGATCCCAAATCTTATCTAATTGATCTTCTTCAATATGGGCACCTTTATTTTCGATACAAACTTTTATGCGACTTGGCTCATCTATTGTAGAAATAATAATATTTTCTTTTTCTGGCGTGTAACGAATAGCATTCGTGATAAAGTTTGTGATTACTTGTTCCATACGACGATGATTTGCGATGACTTCAATTGCAGAAAGATGTGTGTGAATATTTAATTGCTTTTTTGTTATCTCCATAGATAATTGTTCACAGATATGCTGAATGGCTTGGTCAATATAAAAAACATCCATCTGCATTTTATACGTACCAGATTCAAATTTTGCCAACTCAAGCATATCCACAATCAACATATCCATCTTATCTACTTCTTTTTCCATTGCCTTAAAGTAATACTCTTTCTTATGACTTGCAACACCATCTTTTAAAATAGAAATACAACTTTTCATAATACTTAGAGGTGTCTTTAATTCATGCGAGACTCCTGAAATAAATTCTTTTCTTGTATGTTCCAATTGTTTTTCTTTCTCTATGTCTCGCTGTAACTGCTCAATATGTGAATGTAATGTATTTGAAAGTAAATTAATATTTTGAGATAAATCACCAATTTCATCTTTTGACATGACTGGAACCCTTTCCGAGAAATCTAAGTTTGCAATTTTCTTGGTTGTCTTGTTTATTTGTAATAAGGGCCTTGCAATCTTTTTTGAATAGTAAAAAGAAGCTATAAAAATAAGAAGCAACACAAACATAATAATATAGACATAATACTCTTTTATCATTTGTACAGCTTCATCAACTGGCTGCAACGAAGTCATTGAAAAAATGTATGTGATTACACCACTTTTATCCTTTATCGGTTTAATTATGAGCTTATATTTAATATCATTCTGCTCATAATCGATTTCCTGTAACGAATCATAGCTAGCATTCTTTTCATTTAGCAATAAGTCTGCCTGAAACTCTTGTATCCTTTCCATAAATAAGTTATTTGTATAAACAAAATTCGATTGTTCCTTCTCATCTAAAAGTTGAACCTTTGTAATTTTTCCTTCCATAATTTTTCTAGGTAATTCTTTGTCATATTCTTTTCTATATTCAGATTCCTCTTTTTCAAATCTATACTTATATTTAAGTTTGTCCATAATTTCATTGCGTTTTTTATCTATTGACACATTTATCAAATTAGGAGTTTTCGTTTTGAAGAATAAAAGATATGGAATAAATGCAGCGTTTTTTTCTATCCCATGCAAAGTAACTGTTTCTCCCAAAGGGAATATTTCATTTGAAATATTCCTCGTATGATTGTCCTCAACCTTGAAATTATACAGTGGTATGGTAATTGTTGAGTTAGCGAATTGACTTTCTTTATTTTTAGACTGATCTAATTTTACTTCTATATAAAAATCATTTGCAGTCTTTAAATTCCCATTACTATCTAATGTTGTAATCCATGTATTATGCTCTCGATAGAAATCTTGCTCTAACTTTTGGATTACTTGTGAATTTCCTCTACTATTTAAATAATCTGTTTCAAAAGATCTCATGTTTGTTTTGATATCATCCACTTTTTTATTCGCATAAAATTGTTTAAAGAATATTGTTTGTCCAACAAAAATGGTTGCCAGGATCAACATACATAACACTGTTGTTAACATAAATAATTTTAATACAATTCCTCTTTTCATACTGTATCCTCCAATTTACAACCCGTTCGAATAATGATTATAATCCTTTTAGATTTATCTCTCCATTTGTTTTGCAATTTACTAATATGACTATTTACTATACAATCATCCCCAACTAATTCATAGCTACATAATTTTGTAATTAATTGCTCTCACGTAATGAACACACCTTAACTTAGCATTAAGTATGTAATTCAGTATGAGTCAAGCTAATGTCTTTTCCTTCTAGTGTGGCTATAGGTAATAGGAACTGTACATGAATACAAGTACTAGATAATATATGAATTGCATAATTTTTAAAAAAAGGTGCGACTGTCGAATAGTTGTTTCGTTCTTGCTAGTAAAAATGGAGGAATATAAGGTTATGTTGCGTAATTATCTAACTCCTTACTACAAATCCAAGTAACGTATCAGCCTTATCAACGCGAGCCGTCAACGTAATGATAGGAACATTTGAGACCTTATGTATTAGATTCGTCGATAAACAAACCAATCAGCTACTTGTGGTACATGATATCAAAAATAACTAAATGAAATTTCTTTTCTTCAAATAAGGACAATGCTTCCTTCGCATCTATTGCTTCTACTACTTCATATCCTAAATCTAATTAAAATGACTACTGAATAAAAAAGCCAATTTGTTCTTGATTATCAAGAACAATTTGGCTTTTAAGATTCGGACTGTAAAAAAACTCCCCCGAGAAATACACTTCGCTTTTTACAATCATTTTATTTTTAAATTTCTTTAATTTTAATATTTGCTTGTTTATAAAAGGTTAATTTGTTCTGATTATACTCATTCGTATATGTATTAAATTTATCCTGATCTGAATGAATTTGTTCATAAGACTGATTGATCGTTTTTACTTTCTCATGAATTGATTTAAGTTTTTCATCTTTTGCTTGTAGCATTTTGTACAGTTCTTGTTCTGATTGTAATGATTTTTTATAGTCATCATGCAATTTCTTGAAAGATTCAGCACGTTTTTTATACATATCTTGAACTTTTTTAGCCTGTTCTTGTAATTCCTTATCTTCTAATTTCTTTATATAGTTATTAACAGACTTCACTTCATTTTGTGCACTTTCTAAGGTGTTTTTCTCTTTCTCTAATATCTTTTCACGATCATGTATGTTTGTTACAGCCTGATCTATCTTTTCCTTCACTACTTGATTATTTTCTTTTCCTTCAAGTGTAATTTGATTGTATAACTCTAGTCCTTGCTTTTCTAATGTTGCTAATTTTTTTGTATCTTCGGATAGTGTCTTTTCTTGTTTTGTAGCACTTTCAAATGCTACATATAATTTCTCTTCTGATTTTGCTCCTAAACAGCCTGACAGCAAAGTTACTGATAAAACTGTAATAAATGCAAGGTTTCTATATATCATCTGCAATTCCTCCTACTTAGATGCGATTATCCTTCCAAAAATTTAATGGGAAATGAGAAGCTTCATCATATACTTCAAACTCATAACCTTTACTACGAAGATCATCAATAATTCTTTGCAACGCCTGTACTGTCTGTGGTTTTTCATGCATTAAAATTACTTCGCGATTTTCCTTAACCTGAGAAATTGTTTTTTGAACAACAGCATCTGGATTTCCTGAGAGCCGCCAATCTGAAGAATCTATTGTCCAATCCCACTCTTTCATGCCGACATTTACCATTTTGTCTCTTAATGCCTGTGTAAGTCCGGGCATACTCCCATATGGACAACGAACAAGATTTGGATGAATTCCAGTTACTTCTTTCATAATATTTTGAGCTTGTTGCATTTCTTCAACAAATTCGCCTTGGGTATACAGCTTTTTATTAGAGTGTGTCATACTATGAACACCTGGATAGTGACCTTCATTTACTAAGCGTTTTACGCTTTCTTTATGAGCTGGGATATTTCCACCAATCATAAAGAAAGTTCCTTTTATATTATTACGCTTTAAAATATCTAAGATTTCTTTTTGAAATTGACTTGGTCCATCATCAAATGTTAAGTATGCTACTTTACGAACGTGACCATTGTATTGATCTGGTGCTGTTTTTTTCATTTCCCCTTTTGTTTGCCCACTTGCCAGTTGAACACTATTTTCTTGGTTCATTACCCCTTTGGCAGGTGAAGTGAAGAATTGAAACATAAAAATTCCTAGTGTGATACAAGCAACTAGGGATATAATCGCCGTTATTTTTATTCCTTTTGTAAACATTTTAGTATGTCCTTTCTAGTAACTTTTAGTTTTAGATTTTCATGTAATACAATTGTAATCGCCAGATTTTACACCCCTATTTATTGCCTGTATATGTTTGAATAAATGTTAGTGTATCGTTTCTGCCAATGTTTGTTCTTGTAATAGCAGGTTATTACTCTTTTTACATCATTAGTTATGGAACCATCATAATGACTACTAAAAAAGAGATTAGTTGATTTATTTTGAGAAATAGCTAAGCAATTTTTTAATGGTACTAACGTATTATCTTCACGCGTTAAAATCACAGTCATTCCTTTTCTCTCGAGGTGTTTTCGAGTGTTTATAGCTCTTTTTCTCTGGTTTCATTTAATCCAATAGATCCGGGATCATTGCCTCCTTGTCCTGGGTCCATGATTCTAATTTTTTCTGGAATTTTGATTTTGAATTTAATAAAAAATAAACTGATAAAAACCATATAAATATTAGTTAGGTTATATAATTATTTTTTTCCATAAAAAAAAACCTCTCTTGATCAAGTTGTTTTTGGTTAATATGTTTACAATTAATAGACTTGGTTAAAGTAAAAATAATATCGTGATTGTTATAAAACTCCTATAAATATAACAATGCATACGGTATATTGATAAAATTCTGATTGGTTAACCATCTATAAATTCTGTCATACCTTTTAGGTACGCTTATATGATACATGTTTTATGTAAAGATAAAATGCAGATAAAATGCATTTTATCTGCATTTTCATCTACAAAAAGGGGCCTCACTCACACATCAACATAAAGTATATGTGTATAGAAAGGTGGGTTTTTCTATGTTTGTACGAGGTCACCCTATCAAAAAAAAATTATACGTTTAGACACAATTTAGAAGCATTTTAACTAATTCCCTGTACGTTAGAGCATTCTTTTTTATATTGAAAGGGCTATATACACTTAATAATCTACTGGAATAAAAAAAGAACCAGCTCATAGCTGGTTTGGATTCAGTGTACTTTCATATTCCTTGATTATTTTATAAAAAGTATTTTTCTTCAGTTCTAACAGTGCCATAAATTGAACCCCAGTTATTTCTCTATTTTTCCACTCAGGATACGTTTCTTCTATTATAAGTAGTTGCTTTTGATTTAATGTTGAAAGGTTGCATTGAGGACGACCTAAATGTTTTCCTTGTGATTTGGCTACAGCAATCCCTTCCGCTTGTCGCTGATGAATCTTTTTACGCTCTTGATCTGCAACATAGGAAAGCAAAGATAAAAATTGATCTTCCATCAACCGACCCATGTCACCCATTTCACGAAACTTACGGCTATCGAATAAAGTTTCATTTTCTAAAACAACAATATCAGCTTGTAATTCTCTTGTTATGTATTTCCACTCTGAAATTACTTCATCATAATTACGTCCCATACGATCTAAAGCATCTATATAAACCATATCACCTTTACTTAATATTTTTCGTAATAATTGATACTGAGGGCGATCAAAATGTCGTCCACTTGCTTTATCGACAAAAATACGCCGAGCTTCCACTCCTCGTTCCATCATCTTATGTAATTGACGTTGTTCATTTTGATCTTTTGTACTTACACGTATATATCCATAAATATTTGCCACGTTTGAGACTCTCCTTACATTTTTTACCACAATTATACCACTTACGTTTATAAAGGTATTCACTAAAAATAAACGTTTATAAAAGAATTCCATTTACCTTTATAAACTTGATGTTTCAATGTTTCATAGATGTTCTTCAACCGTTTAAAAAGGTATACCTTTTTAAACATGAGGTTTTTGAAACGAGAAAATGTGTACCTTAAGTGAATTTGAAAGTAAACTAATGGGTATTAGTTTACATTCGGTTTTTTAAGGTAAAAGGCTGAATAATTAAGAAAAGTGAATTTAATAAGTTACTATAATTTACATTTGAGTTAAAATAAGAGTGGTTGAAACTGGGGTCTCACTTATGTTTAGAAACAGAAATTAGAAAACATACAAATGGGAGGATACAATGATGAACCAAAAAAAGTTAGAAATGGCTTTTAAAAGATATAGCAAAAATTTTGTGGATGGAATCAAATTTGAAGATGTGAAAGATAAATATAATGTCAGTAGAAGAAAGATTGAGAAAATCGTTGAGCAAAATGAAACAGATAAAGATCACATACTATTAATAAATCTAAGCAAAATTTCCTCATATCACTTGTCATTATGGAAAAACGATGTATTGATCAGCGGTGGAAACAATGCAGAAGGATTAAAGAACATGCAGAAGGTTTTATTTTACCAGTGCATGGGACAGGATCTCTATACAAGCAGGTATCCAGGAATGATCTTGGGATATACGTTTAGAGAAGTCGTCCTCACATTAGTTCATTTTGCAATGTATGGATGGGAGAAAGAAGAAAATATATTATATGATTTTATGACTCATCACTTCGGTGAACATTTAATAGATGCCAATGAAGAGGATAGACATATTTGGTTTTTGCTAGAGCTGTACTTGCAGTATAGAAATAAAACCATCATGGGAACGAATAAAAAATTGCATCTAGCTGTGAAAAATAAGTTTAAGGAAGCTGAACTGCGATGCGGCTCAATCCCTGAAGACCTGAATATTTATGATGAAGTGCTGGAACGTTGGTCGACTGGTGATTTAGAAGAAATAGAACATCTAATTTCGATAATGTCACAGTATCATTCTGCATTAGCTTCTGAAATCGGACAGCTAGGTGAATTTGGCGATTTCGGATACGGATTTTATCCTTTTGAAATCTTATTCTTGATCCATGTAAGGAAACAACTAGGGTTGCCAGTACCTACTCAATTCGATAATTTTCTGATGAATACTCCAGAAGCAAAAATGGTATTTAGAGAACGTGAGCCATACCCTGAGTGGGATCCCGTGCTTCAGATGATCGATCAATTTTATCGTAAAAACTACCCAGAATATATTCCTAACAAGCATGGAGAATTATTTCAATAAAAGGGAGGAAGCTAATATGCCGGATAAAGGGATAGCACAGATTATATTTCCTGATAGCAAGGATTTGGAAACGTTTTTGAAGGAACAAGGAAGTTATGACTTACATGAAGTCCTATTAAAATATGGATTGACGACGAAACAGTTTTTATACGTTGACTATAAAGGTGAGCAATACCAAGAAATTGTCAATTTTATTCTTGATTACGAATTTGCCCACCAAATTGAATTAGCAACACAAGAAGAACTCGAGAAATTAGAAGCATTTAATTATGAATTTTTACCTGAAAAGATTAAGGAGGCCAACAAAATACTGTCACCAAAGGGGTATGGACTATTTACATATCCAAATTCGGGCGACTTCTTCGCACTATTCATTGTAAAAATAGAGACTATAACAAAATTGCTGCAAGAAGAAGTGCTGCTCGATGATAGAATCCCTTTTCAAGAAAGGTGTATCAAGTATTATAGATAGACCGGTTCTGGTGCAAAAACCTCAAGACAATTGCAATTTGGGGTATCGCCACATGTCCATCAAGCTAAGAAAAGCAAATACCCCCAAAACAAAAATTTTATTATTTTACAGTTATTTACGGGAATTCAGATCATTCAACTTAAAATAACTGTTAGTTTCCCAAATAATCAATATCTGATTTTATCTAATAGGTTTACAGAGGGTTATGTAAGGACACTAAGCGTTAATATAATACTTCGCGACTTCTTTTATCGTAGTTTACCTGGAAAAGCTCTTCTCTACTTGGCGGTGGTGGGGGCTTTTTCTTATACACTTTTACTTTTTTAATTCTTTTAGCGTTACATCCCTAAAGAACTTTGAATAAAGTTTGTCGCTATCGTTTATCTATGGGATACTATTTAATCTTTTAATAAATCTTCGTCTAAAAAGAGTTCGATGTCATCTAAATTTACACTTTTTTTTCTTTCATGAATTGAAAATTTTAAAATAAATTCTTCAAAAGAGTTTGCTATAAGATAATAATATTCTTTTCCATCTTCGTTTATTGTTTCACCTTCATGATACCAATAATAAATTTTACCCCTGTATTTGTCTTTTAAGCCTATACATATTAAATCTCCCCCGTCTGCATCTGCAATAGGCATTACACTACTTCCTAAAATATCCTTATAAGTTTGAAAGATTGATTCAATTTCATAGGCATCACTAGTAATACCATAAAAGCCACCTATCGAGTCAAAACCATCCTTGGGAGTTACAGGGGTAACTTCAATTGGCTGGTACATTCTATTATCCTTAATAAAACACCCTCCATATTCAAGCAAAAACTCTTTGTAGTCTAATGGTAAATCTACACCATATATTCGTTCAATTGTTTCGATTGACTTATATGCATCTTCTTTTTTTGATACTACCATTTCCGAATCAATTATTTCATTTAATACTTGCTTTATTATTTTGTTCATTTTATTTTCCTCCTCTTAAATCTGATGCTGAACCTATATGTGGTATATTAGCATGTAAATCTGTTGGAATTAACTCAATTTCAGTAGAACTTTTATGGTGAGGTGTTAACCTTTTTTCTTTTAACCAGGCCTTTCCTTGATTCTTTGATTTAAAGTATACGCATAGGTAAATGAAGAAGAATGTGGGATTCTTACCTAACATCCTATATTTATATTTGAGTAGTATTTGGAAGATGTGAGCAAATACCATCAATATGAGGTTGTAGGTGATTTCTCGAATATAAAAACCTATATTGATAATTGTAGTGCCCCTACACTAAAAGCATAGGTAGATGCTAGTACTATTGTGGTGATTATAGCAAATTAAAAGCACAAATTGGAGAGATAGCTCCAGGTTTTGGGACAATAAAAGGGGGAACACAAATACAACTTCCTTTAACAGTCGAACAATTAGAAGGATTGAAACAAATAAAATAAGGGGGATAATTTTAATATGACAAGAGATGAGGCAAAACGAATCCTATCAGAAGAAGGATTAAAATACTATAACTGGTTTCATGAAAAAGATGTGGATCCGGATGAGGTTCTAATTTATAAAGAGGATAATAAGTGGGTTGTTTGTGCAACTGATGAGAGAGCGAGTATTGTAGAAACCTCAATTGCTCATTATGGTAATGAAGAAGAGGCATTAGATGATTTTATTAAACGAGTAAGATTGGAAAAGATATTAAAGCCATGAAGATAAAAGGTTGAGTTAATTATTTTTTGAATATAGTTAAAAAGCAGTAACCCGAAATTAATTTCAGGCTACTGCTTTTTAAGTTAGTCCTGGGGTCTCGCCACATCGCTATCAAGCTAAGAAAAGTAAATACCCCAAAACAAAAAGGGGTTCGACCGAGATACGTGTAAAAATAGGCCATAGGCTTACTTTTATTTCCAGGAGTGATTTATTGAACTTATAAATATCGTTTCGTCTATTTTGCCGAAAGAAAATAAAAAGGGGCAATGTTAAGACATGTAGCGCTTAACCATAAATACACATAAAAAGAAACCAGGCGGTAGTGAATATCAAAAATATTACGGAAAAGTGTATATTAGGAACCAAAAATTTTGCGTAATCTTTATTTTTTTTCAATGCCCTAGTTGAAGAAATAATGGCGCTAACTAATGGGAGCATTAAGGCATAAATTATATATGTAAGATCACGTCCAGTATCTAAATATGGTTCACCAGGGTGAATATAAATAAGTTCATAATGATAAGCAAAATAAATATACAAAGCTATACAAAATATGAAATTTGCTCCTACGGCAATCCAAAAAGTTGTATTGTTTAATCTTTTCATCTCTCTACTCCTTATATGGTTTATAAACTACATTAGTGGAATAGGAAATTTTATAATTATATAGATTTATATTTTGTTAAAAAATATAAATCAGGCCAAAATGGTCCTCTTACCACGTTGCCAGTAGCTTGTCAGAGTGTTAGCAAATATAATTCACATAAAGAAAATAGAATAAAAATACCACCAGCAAATGTTAAAAATACTAAGGAAAAAACTAAATTTGGAACTAATAATTTCTTTAGGTATTTTTCTTTACGTAAGGCCCTAATTGAAAAAACAATGCCGATAGTTAGTGGAATGATAAATGCAAAAAAGATATATGTAAGATCACGAATAGTATCTTCTGTGGAAAATCTTCCAGGTACGGGATAAATAATTTCATACATATAAACATTATAAGTATATAAAGCTATGCAAAATATAATATTTGCTCCAATTGCGATACATGAATTTTTTAACACTTTCTTCTGTCTACTCCTTTAAGTAAATTATCCCTAATATTATAACAAATAAAAAATTTCATATCGTAATATTATGTCGAATACAAATGAAAAAGGGTTCAGTCAAGATGAATGTAATTTTGAGTTATGGGCTATATTTTATTTCCATTATCAGATTTCGGTGTAACAAAAAGCTGTTTTACTAATAATGTTACGAATTATTTTTGATACAGTATTTTGTTACAGCTAGTTCAACGATTGGGATATTTCATATTTTCAAACACAACACGTAACAAAAACGAACGTTTTTGTTACGTGTTGTGTTTGAAAAATAACGTCTGGGAAAAAATGTATCGCTATGACCTATTTTTACACGTATCTCGGCTGTACCCCAAATAGGAGTGGTACCTGTGGAGAATCAGACTAATTCATTTGTAGTAACAGTTACACCTATTGCTGACAACTTGGGTTCGAATACAGAAAAGAAATTACAAACACCATAGAAAAAGAATTTCAAAAACCAACAGGGTAGTATTAAAATTTCTAGTCAATCCAAAGAAGAACTTGAAGCTTTAAATAAACTTACAAATACCAAATATGCTCACGAAATAATTGATTTACTTATAGAAAGTTATGTAGAAAACGAATTAACTTCGGAGCAGAAAAGAAAATTCAAATTGCTAACGGAACTATAAAATAATAGAAGTATCCCTTCATTAGGGGTGCTTTTTATTATGTATCTTTTTATCTTTTTATCTTTGTATCTTAAGATAAATGTATCTTTTTATTATAAGCAGGAAAAATACTCCTACCTCTCTTCTATACGGTACAAAGCCCTTACCCGAACCACCACTAGCTCATTTACATAATTCTCGTTATCGGTAAGTTTAAAAACCAACAAGGAAGTATTAAAATTTCTAATCAATCAAAAGAAGAACTTGAAGCACTAATGAAAATTACCAACACGAAATAATTGATTTACTCATAAATCATTATGTAGAAAATGAATTAACTGCAGAGCAGAAAATGAAATTTAAATTACTGATTGAAATATAAAAAGAAGTATCCCTGTTTCTAATTAGGGGTACTTCTTTTTTCATTATCGGGTACTGACCGCAAAATGCAGAAAGTGAGTAACACCTAAAATAAATATATAGTTTATCGCAAATATTCTATTTAGGTATCCCTAAATTTTGAAATGGATAATTAAAATTCATAATCCATTAAATATGTTCCTGTATTTACCAACCGTTCAGGTATTGTATAAATATTAGTTGCAATTGCCCCAACAATTATAGCCATACCCCAAACAAACACTTTTTGTACTAAACTTGCCTCTGAAAAAGTAAATATAATTGCCAAAAGAAATAAAAATCCAGTAATAATATTCACTAAAAATCCCGAAATTGCTGCAAGTAATATTAAACCTTGTCCCAAAATTATTAATAAAAGACCAACAATCTTAAATATAATTTTTATTATTGCTTGAATAATAACCATATATAATTCTCCCCTCCTTCTCCCTTTTTTTGGTATCGTTTTGTATAATATTAACATAAATAAGAGTTTAATAGTGAGACTATTCTTACTATTAAACTCTCAAAAATGGAGATTTTAAAGATTATTTAAGATGCTAAGATTCATCTGAAATTTTTATAAATTTCTTAGCAAATAAAATCCGCGTTTTGCCGTCAGTGCCTCATTATGTAACTAAAGATATATGTATCTTTCATCAGAGTAGAAAAGTAGAAATGTCTACTTTTCTACTTATGCGTAGTTTGTTTTGGAACCTCACCAGAACTTCCACCACGGCTTTTTCTTCTCTTTTGCAGCAGCGACCTCTTCACGGTATTCCTGCATTAATTTCTTCGCTTCCTGCATCTCACGTAGTGTCTTCATAAGCGTCTCGTCTCGCGCTTCCAATCGTTTTTCCACTCGTTCATTATGTTGCTCTATGCTCGCTTTAATTTCCTCGTTACTTTGCTTTGCCTGTTCACTTAGTCGCTTTTCCATTGATACTATACTCTGATTCATTTCTTGCGCCATAACGCTGTACTGTTGCTGGAGCTGTTCTTGAATGTGGAATGGGATTAAACTCTTATCTTCAGGTTCTTCTTTAATTAGATCCGGATTCACTTTTTCTATTTGCTGCGCAATCATCTTCGCTGCCTTTTCCAACGTCATACCGTCATGCTTACTAAGCTCGATTAATTTCTCAATAACCATAATGTCACTGTCTGTGTATTGGCGTCTGCCACGATTATCCTTCTTTACAGAAAATCCCTCGCGTAATAATACTTCCATGTACTTTCTTAGGGTGCTATCACTTATTTCTAGCCTTTTATATACTTCACTAGCAGAATAAACAATTTCGTCCGTCATAGCGTCACAACACCTCCTAGTGAGAGTATTCAATGATGGTTAAGAAATTCCTGCAAATAAAAAAGCCCCTATTAGGGCTTCTTATTCTATATTAAGATTCTTAGTCACATCATATATATTTCCTGTTATTTAATTAAATAAGAATTCACTTTTCCATTCCGGCTTCTTTCTATGCGCTTCATTACAATCAAAAAGGCACTCTTTCATTATTTTTGTATCTCTTGGTAACCTTTTTTCTAACTTTGACCATCCGTTAAAAATCATCTTGTTTGGCAAAGGGAACACAAATCCTGTAATACAATCCCAAAAGGCATCCCAATTTTCCCCGTAAAAGTCAGGAAACTCAAGCTTCTCTTTAAAAAGTAAATGTAATTCTTTTGCAGTATAGATGTCACTTACATCAATGACCATAATCGCTTCACGTTCATTACTCAATTTATACACCCCATTAAAATATTGAGCTTATATTTTATCTTTCCTCGAGAAGTATTCTTTCTTTTTTTCGTTCCATAAGTACTTTCTTAAGTTTTTCATGGCGATAATTCATTGTTACATTATATAAAAATGATAATAAAACCATTATTACTGTCGCAATATAAAAATAGTCCATAAATTTTAGGTTATTATAATCAACAAGTAGGAATGCAGGTGCCAGAATAGTTATCAGGGCTATATAATTCTCAGAAAATACTTTTTTAAAAGCGCGAATCACTCGTCACTGCTAATTGAAGAAAATTGAAAAAAGACGCATTTAGATTGATGCGTCTTTTGGCGATGTCTCTTTTGTGAAATCATATAAAGCTATTGCACCTAAAATAACAAGTATGCTTTCAGGAACATCTATCAAAATAGTTTTCCAAATCTCTGGTATTACCCATTTAATATCTGCTGCTGATTCAAGATATGTTTGAAAATAACCGATTGTAAAATCAATTACAGATAAACATACAAATAATGTTAGACAAAATCGAATTACTTTCTTATTTTTAAACATGTAACACCTCTCAAAATTCATTGGATATTCCTACTTGTGGTTCATTATATATATAAATCCCTATATTTAATTTTAACATACAAAAAACCCCAATAAATACAATATGCATATTTACATATCCTATTGACACCTTGGGGTACCGCCACACATCCATCAACTTAAGGATTTAGACTATTCTTAAACATAAAAGCACGTTACTATTCTCTTATGTTAATGAGAAAGGGTGACGTGCTTTTTATGAATATGCATCAAAAACAAGAGCTGTCTTTATTTGCCGAAGAGTTATATCGATATATGTCTCCCGCTACACTTAATCAATTAGCTATAGAAGCAGGTGGAATGAAACGAAAACGTAAGTGCCATGGGCACCATTTTTTATCTTTGTGTGTATGGTTAAATCAACAAATCGCTACAACCTCTCTTACTCAACTTTGTAGTCAATTAGAAACTTCAACAGGAATTTTATTAAGTCCTGAGGGACTGAATCGACGATTTAACTCGGCTTCTGTAGCCTTCTTTCGAAATGTATTTACTACACTTCTACAAGCTAAAATTGGAGGATCATCTACAATTTCTCATTCTCTTTCTGCTTACTTTGAGCGGATTCGCATCCTTGATTCTACAACCTTTCAAGTTCCAGATCGATTCGCAGCTACTTATCCTGGTGCCGGAGGCTGTAGTCATACAGCTGGTGTGAAAATTCAATTAGAGTATGACTTGTTGAGTGGAGAGTTTTCTGATGTGAAAATTGAACCAGGAAAACGAAGTGATCAGGCATATGGGGCGACTCGAATGGACATGACACAAAAGAATGAACTATATATTCGTGACTTAGGGTATTTTCGTTTACAAGACTTTAAATCGATCCAAGATAAGGAAGGGTATTATTTATCGCGTCTTAAATTACCAACTAAAATATATAGAAAAGAATTCGAAACAGTGGTATTTAAAACAAAACCTGCTCAATTGAGACCGGTATATATACAAATTCATTTGGAAGACATCATGAACCAATTACAACCTGGCCAAGTGTATGAATTACATGATGTATATGTAGGGAGCAAAGACAAACTACCCACTCGCATTGTGGTTTATAGATGTACAGAGGAGCAAAAACAGAAACGTCTACATGATCGAGCTATTCGTGAAAAGAAAAAAGGGATTACATATACAGAGCGTACGAAACTTTTACAAGGAATTACAGTATATATGACAAACATTCCTACGGAATGGGTACCGAAAGAGAAAATCTATGATTTATATTCACTGCGTTGGCAAATTGAGCTGTTATTTAAAATATGGAAATCTTGGTTTCGAATTCATCGTTGTAAATCTATTAAACAAGAGCGATTAGAATGCCACCTTTATGGACAACTCATTAGTATCCTATTATGTTCTTCTACTATGTTTAAAATGAGAGAACTCCTGTTACGTAAGAAACAGAAAGAACTAAGTGAATATAAAGCGATTTACATAATTAAAGATTATTTCTTACTTTTTCATCAAGCACTACATAAAAACACCCAAGAATTATCAAAGATTCTCCTTCGTCTGTTTAACCTCCTACAGCGAAACGGACGAAAATCTCACAGATATGAGAAAAAAACAGTCTTTGATATTTTAGGTGTTGTGTATGAGTATACCACTTCTGCCCATCAGGTAGCATAGCGAAAAATTTGAAACCCGTCAGGGTTTATTTGATGTGCCTACTTTTATAACATCTATAAAAGATAATAAAAAACTACGTGGAAAGACCGCATTTTGTATAAAAATATACGTTAAGTTGATGGATGTGGGGTACCGCCACAAGTGTGGCATATTAAAATTTGAACTTTATTTTAAAGCTACAAAACATCAAAAAAGAGAGTGAATAATTAGTTCCCTCTCTTTTTTGATGTTAATCATTATATAGATTAGATAACAATAGTTTCGTCATCAGTCACATTTTTATTTGCTAATTTCAAATAGAAATGCGATACAGTCGTTGTGTAATATGGGGAAATCCAAAGATACGGAAGATTTAAGGTGTCTTTGAGTGGATTGTTGAACCAAATGGAAATGTAAGTCATAGAAGATTTATTGAAAATGGTATTGTTACAGGGAAACCAAATCAAGTTCCAAAAAAGTAAAAGGAGAATTATATGGATTTAATAGATTTTAAGAACAAAGGTCTTAAGTATGATTGGAAAACTATTTATACTGGTGTAAATAAAAAAGGTTCTGGTGCAAGAAATCTAGTAAACTTGGACATACTGATACTACTAAACTAAAAAGGACGTGTATCGGTATGAAAAAACCAGTAGAATTCAAATGGAAACATTATCAGCCTGATATTATTTTATTAACCGTGAGATGGTACCTACGGTACAGCCTCAGTTTTCGTGATTTGGTGGAAATGATGGAAGAACGCGGACTATCTATTGCTCATACAACCATCATGCGTTGGGTACATCAATATGGACCTGAATTAGATGAACGAGTACGGCGTCATCTTCAGTCAACCAATGATTCCTGGAGAGTCGATGAAACCTATGTGAAAGTCAAAGGTCAATGGCTGTATCTGTATCGTGCCGTTGATTCAGAAGGGAATACCATTGATTTTTATCTAAGTGAATCAAGGGATAAACAAGCAGCCAAGCGCTTTTTTAAGAAAGCCTTGGCTTTTTCGCACGTTTCTAGGCCTCGTGTAATAACTGTAGACAAGAACCCAGCTTATCCCATCGCTATCCAAGAGTTAAAAGAAGAAAAGCAGATGCCTGAAGGCATCCAACTAAGACAAGTGAAATATCTCAACAATATCGTAGAGCAGGATCATCGCTTCATTAAAAAACGAATTCGCCCGATGCTTGGGTTAAAGTCCTTGCGAACTGCTAAACGAATTATTGCGGGGATAGAGGCTATGCACATGATCAAAAAAGGACAGACTCTCCAAAGGGAAAAGTCTGTCCAAAATCAAAAAGAATTTATTCATAAATTGTTTGGACTAGCTTCATAAGCTAGCAATTTAAAAGAAATTGACACTCTATGTTTCTATCGAGTATTTTTTGCACCAGAACCCTTCGGAGCATTGTCTCAATTTTCCCCTTAGCATATTCATCAGTGATATCCCTTATTAAATCTCCCCATGTCGGTATATTGAAAGGTACTGATATTCCTGCTCCGATAAAAGGAACTATTTTATTTTCATGATACGCTTCTTTAAGTTGCTCTAAGCTACCACCCATTTGATCTCCTCTTTCTATACTTGAATCGGACTTTTATCCTGGAAATATTTTTTCTACATATATTTATATTAATTTTATCAAATATTATCATTGTCATCTATAGAATCTGTTGTTTCACATCAAAAATGTCGGAAATATTATCCTTATTCAAGAGTATTACCAGTAACCTACAAAAAATGATTTATTTAAAAACAGAATAGCCTTAGGCTGATGATGTCATGTTTTCAGGAAATTTTCACATAAAAGTTGTCATGTTACAAAACCATAGACTAGGGCTATTACAAAAATTCATTTCAAAATTGAATAAGAAGAGGCAAGCATCAATCGTTTCAAAAGGTGTACCTTTTGGAAAAAATAAAAGAAGAATCCAATTTGGATTCTTCTTTTATAAATTGTACTTTAAAAAATTATCAGATGTGGCCCCTCATATCCATAATCGTTTCCGTATCTCTACAATGAAGTACAGAAATTATTAATGGGTGTATAGCGATATGAAGATGATCATCTAGATTCTTTGCAGTTCAAAAAATTCATAACAGAACTCTTTTACTTATCGTTTTAATCTTCAATGTTATCTAATTGAGTCTTATAATCTTCACTACAATCTGGATGAGTTGGTAAAACCCCTCTTTCATCAGGTAATAAAATTCTTAAAACTTCTCGATTCATTTCTTTAAAGGACTTCATAATTACAGGATTATTTTCAATAATATTATAATACTCAATTCCTTCCTCAAACTTTTTTCCATATTTAATTTCTTCTACTACAGTGTAAAAAATATCATGTGCTACTTCCGGATCAATATTTAGTATTATTTGCAAATCTTGATGGTTATACTTATGTGTTAAGCCATGAGTGTGATAATTGGCATGAATCTCATCATAATCTTCAGCTAATACCGCATGCATATACCAACCATGCTCCTGTAACATTTCTTTTTCCCATGAATCCATTATTTGTCCGCCTATCTTATGCTTTATTTTGTTTAAATTGTTGAATTACCTCGTCTATACTATCCCCTATACGTACGGGATTCCAAAAATCCTCTCCATGTTCAGCTGTATAAACAGGAAGATTTATATCGTTAATATCTACAAAAACTGGGTCTCCTACATAAGAGTCCATTCCAATTACAATCCACTCTTCTCTCCAGTCGCCTTCTTTATCACTAGTTAAATCTTGTCCATCTAAATCAACGTGATACCCTACTTGCCCTTCTTCTATTTCACTGCTATTAAAAAATTCTATAGACATAGATTTCCATTCGATTTCATTATCATCAGCTTGGTCTACACAATCTAAAAGCTCTTTAATTTTTTTATTATAATTCAAGAAAATCCCTCTTCCCATTTTTGATAGTTACCAGTTATATTGTACTACCTTCTTCTAATCAATTTACCTTTTGTAGGATTTCTCCAGCTACCCCTATGTGCATTAATGTGCTGCTTCGGTGTGAGAAATTTAATGTTTCTAGGATTTGCAGCTGAGTAAGGATTTGTTTTTACACTATTAATATGGTGACCATGAAATCCTTTAGCTTTTCCTTTTCTCACAATAAAAAAGACTATCTGAAATTTAATTTAGAATAGTCTTTCATTATATATTACTCTACAATTTGTGTTTCCCACCCATCATAACTATTACATGTTCCACTATATAAAACTGCTAACTCCGCCATGTGTTTTGTTTCTTTCCAAACATTTTCTTTTGTTGGTATACAATTTTTCCCCACTATAAATACATAGTAACTTAACCCATCTTCTGCAATTTGTTCAGATGGTTTATAAATAGCATAACCTTTTACATGTAGTACATCTGCTATTTTCTCTGCTATTTCTATAGTATCTACTAAGAAATAATGTTCTAGGTAATGTACTTTTGATAAATTAGATCCTGCCTTCTTCAAAGCTGTTAGCGTTTCTATATCCTGTTTTTCTCGTTCCTGTCTTTCATGAACTGTTTCTAACATTATAAATCTCCTTCAGACCAATTTATATTGTGTTTCTTCGACAAATCCATGTTTCTTTTCTAATTTGTTGTTTTTCTATTAAATAACTTACTATATATATCTTCATTTGTTTTCATTTCTAAATTCTTCCTGTGTATTTTTGAATTCTTGTTCATATTTTTTTATTTTTTCAACGTCTGTCTTTGAATTAAGGAAAGGTCTTTTTCTACCAATCATCATTATATCCTTTCCTTCTGTGGACTCCATGCGTACATATGGTTTAAAAAATTCACATTCTGTATTGTTTAATACCACCGATAATTTGGCGTATTCTTCCATAGGGAATTGATTAGATAAATTTAATTTCTTAAGCCTTTTCAAATTCATTAATGGCTCTAAAGAACGATCTTTAACCTTTATATTCATTAAGGTTAAATCACTTAACTTCAATAAATTACCAATCGGATTCAAAGTTTTTACATTAAGTGCTTTTACTATCCCTCCTCCTAAATAGAGACCCTCTAAATTTTGTCCATCTTTTATTGGTGTCAAGTCTTCTAATTTCGAGAAATCTTCTATTAATAGATAAGAAAGGTTTTTATTATAACTAAAATCCCATAAATCAGTATTTTTAGTATTCCAACATAAATATAATGCCCTTAAATTAGACATCATTTGTAGTATCGATAAATTTTCTACCCTCATTTCATAAACATATAGTAATTCAGGATTAACATGCATCATAATTTTATCAAACTGCTTTTGATTCACTGCAAAAACCCATAATTCCTTAATTTTCAATTCACCTAATAGTTCTATATTCTTTGTTTTACCGCTAATAGCTAACTCTTTTACATCATTATTTATTCCAACTAAATCTTTACGAATATTCGGCTGTTCACCTATCGGAAACATTAAATTCACTCCTTCAAATATTATTTAAATCCAAAATCAATTCAATATAAATAAAAATAAATCATTTTACAAAATATCCCTCTAATAAATTTAGAGGGATATTTAATGCTATCCTGTGACAAAATAAAAACAACTTTCACAGTTACTTCCACTTTTTATATTTCGCACGACTTTGCTGCATATAGAATTTATAGTTTTTATTTTTTTTACTTATTGGTCTAATTCTATTTCGCAATCCTTCCTTTCCACCATATTTTAGATAGAAACGCTGTTCCATCCCCCTTGCCTCAAAATAATTTAAATTACGTCTTACACGTGTAAATTTCAGATCACGATGTACTGCTTTGTGTGCTAATTTTCTAGCAGCCGGATTAACGGTTCTTCCAACATATTTAACTTTTCCTGCACTATTTTTCAAAACATAAACCGTATGCCTTTTAGCCAAATGCTTAGCTGTTACACGCCCAGCATATCTCATAACATGAGGTGCAGCCATTCTCGCTCCATGTATAGCTATTGGAATTAAAAACTGAGCAAAATGGCCATCTGGATCTGTCATCATCGCCGGATTATTATCTGCATACGTATACCCATTCTGTGTAACAGGATCATCCTCATCACCCGGGTCTGGATCTGCTGAGATGAATACACCATGGTCTGAGGTATAGTAACGAGCCATTAAGTAATACATGCCAATTTCTTTATCATACATGTATCCTGCATAGCCAAATGGATTGTCTGCTGCAATTCCTTTTGCGTCACTCTTTAATACGTTCCCCCATGCGTCATATTCATAGTTTGCGACTATTTGACCCCTTTCATCTGTCATCGCTACTACATCACCACGGGAGCTGTAGTGGTAAAATAAGGTTTGCCCTTGGGATTTCATCGCGAGACGTGCACCGTCTATGGAGTACACATATTGACGAAGGACGTTACCATTTCCATCTGTTTCATATAATGGATTAATGCTGTCACCATCGTAGAAGTAACGTGTGACTGCACCGTTGACATTCTTTTCAATACGGCGTTTATCATCGTCGTACTTATATGTTGCGAACGGATTGCTTTCACCTTTTTTCGTTAAAGCGACAAGTTGGTCTGCTTCATTCCATGTGTATGTGAATTTGTCATCAGATGTTCGGTTTCCATTTGCGTCATAAGAAAGAGATTCGTTTCCGAACTTTACAAGCTGATTTCCTTCGTTAAATGTTGCGGTAATCGATTTTGTTTCTTTTCCATTCTCTGTTACTTTTACACTTGTACGGTTTCCAAATCCATCATACGTATAGTCTTTTACCGTTCCATTTGGTAAAGATTCTTTCAGTAACTGATTAATTGGGTCATATACGTAATTTGTTTCTGTTACTTTTCCACCCGTACCTTCATGTGTAATTTTCGTACGGTTGCCCGTTTTATCATACTGATATCGCTCTGATAACAGGATTTGATTCGGTGTTCCAATGACTAGGTCAGACAATTTTCCTATATGATCATAGTTAAATGTCGAACCTGTTCCATTCGCAGCTGTATACGTACGCACATGACCTGCTTCATCATAATCAAATCGGTACGTAGATGCACCATCTGTTACTTTAATGTTTTGATCCGCAGTATTGTAATCGTATGATACTTTATTGCTGTATCCACCATGCGTAAGGGTTTGTTCTCTTAATTTTTCTGATTTACTATTTGTTTTATCATGATACGCCCAGTCTACTTTTCCGCCTCGGCTATCTGTCATACTTGTAATACGATCTGCAGTATCGTATGTTTTTCCTCGTTCCATGCCATTGACATGGTCTTTCACTTTTGTTTCTTGCCCATTTGCGTCACGTTCGAACGTAAAAGCGTCTTTCCCGTTTCGTTTTTCACTTACCATACGATCTGCGGTATCGTAGCTCCATTCAATTGTTGCGCCGCTCGGCATTTTTGTTTTTGTCTTGTTTGCACTTGCATCGTATTCATGCTCAATACGACGATTTAATGCATCCATGAATAGTGTATTTTTATTATCTACGTCATATTCATATTTGTGCGTTTGTGTTTTTCCACCAAACATCACGGATTTTTCCGTTGTATTTCCATTATGATCGTAACTATACCCAACAGAAGTTCCATTTTTCAGTGTCACTTTTTTCAGCTGATTATCCTTGCTGTAATCGTATGCTTTGGTATTTCCTTTTTCATCTGTTTCACTTGTCTTATTTCCAGAAGTGTCATATGTGAAAGTATTTTTATTGCCCTCTTCATCGTATGTTGCGGTTACATTGCTATCTTTATCGTACTCATTTTTAACAAGGACATTACCTTCTAATAATCGTACATCATCAAACCATACTTTTCCTTTATTATTGTTTCTAAATAAAAGATACACTTGAATAAATTTAATTGGTTTTTTCGCCGGAATGAGTACGGCGCTACGGTTCCAATCATTTGTCCCACTTGGGAATTTTGCTTGATAATTTTCACCACTACCATCTTGATAATACACATCTGCCCAAACAGAATAATCTTTTGAAAGTTTATCAGGGGCATCATTTTCTACATTTTCAGATTTAGACATCCCCGTCAATGTTAAAGGTGCCGCTGTTTTCTGATTTAAAGTTACTCTTGTACTATAACCAACATTTGAGCCACCATATTGACTACGCTCTAATACAATAGATGATTCTCCTGTGAATCCTTCATGTGCTGTGTCTTTCTTATCACAACTTGTGCCATCTCCTCTAATCCATCCTGGAATACAATCATTTCCCATCATATTCTCTAGGCTACTGTTCGTAATAGGATTAAAACTAGAAGATGTTTCTCCTTTTTCAAGCTGCAATTTATCAAACCAAGCTGTACCACTTGTAGAAGCTCCACCGTTTTCTACTTGTAAGTAAATTCTTGCTTTTCTCGTTTGATCTGTTGTTTTAAAAGTAACTTGGCGATTTGTCCAATCCTTTTCACCTTGTAATTTATTATAGCGATTATCGTTCCAACCGCCACCATCAACAGCTGAACCATCTTCTTTCAATAACTGAACGTTAAAGAAGGCTCCAATCCCTGGTGATAATGCTGTCTTCAGCATACCACTCAATGTATACGTTGTATTTGGTTCCAACGTAACGTCTTGGATTGCGGCGATATAGCCCCAATCGTTGGTACTTGCTTTGGTTGTAATCTTTAGCGAAGATGCTCCGCCCAGACCGCCAGGTGCTGGAACAGTATCTTTTGATAAAGTACCTTGGTTATTATGAGCTACTTGTGTCCACTTTTCAATTGTATCCAGTTCAAAACTTGGATTTTGTAGGAGATTCTCTCCTGTTCCAATGTCTTTACTTGTTTCCGTTGGATTCCCATACTGATCGTGCTGTGTGACAGACGCGGTATGAGACGATTGATCCGTGACAGAAACCTCTGTATTTGCTGCCTTATAGGCAACTGTTGTTTTACGATCCTCGTTATCTGTTGCACTTACAACACCATTGTTTTGATTATACTCAAACTTCTCGGTTCCCATTGCATCCGTCGCAGATGTTACGTTTCCGTTGTTATCGTACGTAAAGGACTCCGTTTGATTTTTAGGTGTTGTTGTTTTTACTAGATTATTTGCGCTGTATTCATACGTTGTTGTTAAGTTAAGACGCCCAGCATCTACAATGGTTTTCACTGGATTACCAGCATCATTATAACTATAAATTGCCTTACGGCCTTTCGCATCCACCACAGACACTTCTTTTGCATCTGTATTGTATGATAATGTCGATGCTTTTCCTAACGGATCCGTTACGTTTACTAATCTATCATTCTCGTACGTGTAAATCGTTTGATATGGTTTTTCATCTGTATGCTTCGGATGGTTCTGGTGCAAGAAATCTAGTAAACTTGGACATACTGATACTACTAAACTAAAAAGGACGTGTATCGGTATGAAAAAACCAGTAGAATTCAAATGGAAACATTATCAGCCTGATATTATTTTATTAACCGTGAGATGGTACCTACGGTACAGCCTCAGTTTTCGTGATTTGGTGGAAATGATGGAAGAACGCGGACTATCTATTGCTCATACAACCATCATGCGTTGGGTACATCAATATGGACCTGAATTAGATGAACGAGTACGGCGTCATCTTCAGTCAACCAATGATTCCTGGAGAGTCGATGAAACCTATGTGAAAGTCAAAGGTCAATGGCTGTATCTGTATCGTGCCGTTGATTCAGAAGGGAATACCATTGATTTTTATCTAAGTGAATCAAGGGATAAACAAGCAGCCAAGCGCTTTTTTAAGAAAGCCTTGGCTTTTTCGCACGTTTCTAGGCCTCGTGTAATAACTGTAGACAAGAACCCAGCTTATCCCATCGCTATCCAAGAGTTAAAAGAAGAAAAGCAGATGCCTGAAGGCATCCAACTAAGACAAGTGAAATATCTCAACAATATCGTAGAGCAGGATCATCGCTTCATTAAAAAACGAATTCGCCCGATGCTTGGGTTAAAGTCCTTGCGAACTGCTAAACGAATTATTGCGGGGATAGAGGCTATGCACATGATCAAAAAAGGACAGACTCTCCAAAGGGAAAAGTCTGTCCAAAATCAAAAAGAATTTATTCATAAATTGTTTGGACTAGCTTCATAAGCTAGCAATTTAAAAGAAATTGACACTCTATGTTTCTATCGAGTATTTTTTGCACCAGAACCCAAATAATCCCCTCCTATACAATAAAACTACAATTCCTTAAACAATATTCTATCGTAAAATCCAATCATTTTATAAAGAACACACGCCTCTTAGAATAAATCGACGAAGCTCGCACGGTCTTTGCTGTATTTTATCGGGATAGAGGTATCTTAAATTATTTTTCAATACAATATTTTTTTAAAAATGATCCCCTTATAAAAATCATGATAATATTATAGAAAAGGAGGTTTACAATATGCAAAATTCAAAATGTGATAAATGTGGATCTACTAATCTTAAAGAAGGAAAAGTAGGATTCGGTTATCATGCGTATATTTATGAAAATATTCATAGTACAATCTTCAAAGGTGGGAAACGTTCTAAACTATTAACTACATTTTGTCTTGATTGCGGAGAAGTAATTTCCTTTAGGGTTGAAGAACCAAGTGTATTTAAAAAATAATATATAATTTATATAATGAAGGCACTCAAACAAAATAATGAGTGCCTTCATTATATAAAATTATTCATTTAAATAACATTTTTGCTCCTATGACAAGATTATGCAAAAGAACAAAGAGAGAAAAACCAAAAATTGTATATTTGATTTCTGGTTTAACATCTAATTTTAAGATTAATATAGATACACATATAATGATAAATGCGCTTAAAAAATACGTAATGTAAGATGGTAAAGACATATTAGAGTATTTTAAAATTACATATCCACATAAAGATAATATTAAGAAAAATACAATCATAAATGTAGTAACCTCCTAAATAAAAGAAAACAATGAATATACATTGTTTTCTTTTAAAATATTATTTTATCTACCCGAAATTTGTACAATATTTACTGGATTCCAGTTACTCAAATATATTTTTGTTCCTTTACTAGTCATTCTATAATCCACTTCATTTCCTACCCACCAAAGACCTGCTGAAATTAACCCAGCCGCTAGCGCAGCTGCCGCAGCCTGAGGTACACCCATAGCCGCTACATAACCAGTGATAACAGCAACACCCGCTGCACCTGCTGCCCATTTATTACAGTTGTATACAAATGTCTTTGATTCGGAGTTACTTAAATAAAAGTTCCAACCATAAAAATCACTATTCCATGTCCAACTAGGAAGAGTTGAATGATTTGAAGGAGCAACCGTTTCTAATGCCAATGAATTCGTATTTGCATTTACATTGACCTTCACGTTACCAGTTGCAACTGCTAGATTAATAGCTTCTACACCTTTTCTATACTGATTTAAATTTTCTTCAGTAGTTCCGAGTTGTTCCGCAGTTGCATTAAGTGCAATTGTACCATCTACATTCTTCACAAAATATTTCTCTGCTTTTTGTGCAATATCGTACATCTCTTGTTCATTGTTAAATTTAACTTCTGCACTTTTTTCGCTTTGAACCTCTTGAACAGAATTTGTTTTTTGTACTTGTTTTTCATTAACAGCCGCTAAAGACGGGGAAGCAGAAAGAACCAATAATGTCGATACAATAGTACCAGTTACAAATTTTTTACTTATCATCCGATTACCTCCTAGAAATATTTTACAAATACAAGAATATATTACCATGTTTTTCAATATTTGTATTATTTATTAATTTGATAAATAACACACCGAATATTCAGTTTATTAATCATCTAGATACAAACAATAATATTTACAATTAAAAAACTTTGCGAATCCGCCCCTCAAAAACATTCAATGTTAAATAATATAAAAAATACCAAATAGTATATACACCAAAAGGTATACCTTTTGAAGTAGGTAGACATCTATGAAAAACATTGCTTCAAAACATTAAAGACTCCATATTTGAAGTACTTCTATAAAATAAATACCTTTTGAAGCGGTTATGAAGCTCGTGAGAAAATACTTCTAGATAAACAAGCTAAAATAGTTCATGCACGAGAAGAAGGATTAGAAGAAGGTATTGAACAAGGGAAAATCCAATTAATTCGTGGTATGCATAAAAATGGAATGCCATTAGAAGATATTGCAAAATTCACTTGTCTCAGTACAGAAGAAATACGAAAATTACTATTATAATTATATATCATGTCAAAAGATTGTAAGCGAAAACAGGTTTCTTTTATTTGTTCTAGAAGAAGCATTTTTAATTTGTTGGGGCTAAAACAGTCTTCTAATAATATTTGCCCTTTTGTAATAAAAGTGCTTTTCAGAATGTATTTAGTAGCAATCTGGCTCTCATCAATACCATATGAGAAACGAGATATGATTCTTCACCTTTTACTTTGCCAAATCGCTTTATTAGAAGTTCTTTAGGTATTTTTGCAACATCCTTCAAGGAAAATAGTCCCATTCCATGCAACACCTCTTCAGTAGCCATTCCGATTCCCCATAACTTTTTAGAAACATCCTCGTATGTCCACATAGCAATCCTAGAGTTTGAATGTTTACTTTCCACGTCTAGAGCAATTTTTTAAAGAAACAAATCCGGTCCAATTCCAATAGATGCTGTTATGCCAGTTGTGTCATATATTTCTCTTTGAATCCTTTTAGCAATTATCATTGGATCTCACCCGAAAAGATGAGCCGTTTGTTGCATGTCTAGAAAGTACTCATCTATTGAGTAAACGTGTAGATCCTCTAATGCTACATACTTCGTGTAACTTTCTGTGATCTGATCTGAGATTGCAACATATCTTCTCATTGTTGCATTTACGACAATTATATTTGGATCTCTTGGTATTTCGTATAATCTGGTTGCTGTGTAAACCCCTAATTTTCCCATATCAAGAGTCGCAGCCAACACAATAAATCCATTTCGATTTAAGTCTCCAACAACAGCTAATTTTACTTTTAATGAAACTAATCCTCTTATGACACACGCACAACTAGCGAAATATGAACAAAGATCTATGCATAAAATCATTCGATTCATATATTTTGAGTAATCAAACATTGTTTCACCTCCAAAAAGAGAACGTTCGTTCTTGCTATGAACCTATTGTTTTGTGTTATACAACCATTTAGAAAATATTTTTTTATTATCATTATGGTACGTGAAATTATGTACATATATTTCTTCAATATTCGACCACTGAACAATATAGTATCTCTTAATTTATTAAACTCGTTTTCATTACTCCATAAATTAAAAAAAGCCTAAACCCTTGTGTACCAATGGGTTTAAGCTTTTAATTTTATAGGAATACCTTTTGCAACAAGTTGCCATTAGAATAGTGTATCAGCAACTTGTAGCTATTACTATGAATGCTACATTCTTCAAAATTATTACACATTTTTTTGATTTTCTTTATATTATTCTATGCTTTGTTTCAAATTATAATTCCATATTTATGAACAAAGGTTTAGTTTTATGGAATATTGTACAAGCTATAAGTACGATATTCTTTATTAGGAGGGATTCCTTATGTTTGGTCTAGGAAAAAAGAGAACTCCATTTGGTGACTATTTAGATCGTAGAGGAATTAAACAACAGTGGTTAGTACAAAAAACTGGATTAAGTAAATCATTAATAAGTGATTTAGCGAATAAAAAGGATCGTGTTCCCACTTTAACATCCGCAACTAAAATCATTAAAACACTAAGAAAATTTGATAACCGCATTGATTATCATGACTTTTGGGACATCAATATTTAAGACTCCTAGAATATGTGGTCCATCACGAACGTTCTCATAAATACATTTTGCTTTACAGCATATTGTTCTAATTTGGATTGCCGATAGTCTGATAATGTGAAAAAGATAATTACTGGAACAATAGCATTCTGTTTTTTATAGATATCTGTTATATGGCCATATAACTGTATTTTATGTTCGTTTGCCTTCATATGTTGCATACGATCTATTTCAACAAAATGGGGAACATTATCCTCAAAATACGTTGCGTCAGGAATAATCTGATACCGTTGACCATTGATTGAAAAATCGATAGGTCTTTCTGTTTTCCATTCTGGAAATCCAAGCCACATCCAGCTTTCGTTTCGCATTAATATGTGCTGTAATTGACTACTTTTCTTTACTTCTTTTGTAATGCCTAATAAATCCCGTCCCTTTTTATTTAAATAATATACATGTTCACGAGCCATTCTTGTAATGTGAAAATACGAGTGCATATCCTTTAATATACGATTTGCATTTCTAATACTCCCTAGACAGTGGATGGCTTGTAGTTGCCTCCTAGTTAAAAAATCTAACTTACCCAAAGTGGATAAAATCTCGATTTGTCTCGCTTTCTGTTTGAGTGTTTGATGCCTCATGTTGCTTCACCACCTTATATTGTTTTAGCAACTCCCACATATCTGTATCCTTTAAATAAGGTACCTGGATTTCCTCTGTACGATCTGTTTTAAACAATGCTCTTCCTGGAAGAGAAGGCAAATCCTCTAACCCTGATTCATCCAAAGCAACTTGGGAAGCAACAGCCGTTGGTAATCGAAAGCCTATTTTTGCATCAGCATTTTGTTTGATCTGTCTTGGCAATGTATCAGAGGTTGGATATTGCGTACAAAATATGAGCCGGAATCCTAAACCACCTCCGATTCTTGCGATTTCAGATAACATCTCTTGACACAAAAATAATACATCACGTTGTTTTTTAGGTAATCCTTGTGTAGGACAAAGATTTGCTCCTTCATCTACTATGATGAAGCAACGTTCTCTAATTGATGTGTCTATGATATTGGTAAAATAGGACTTCTTCATCATTTCAATCTGTTTTATCATCTTTTCGCGTACTCTCCCCAACATCTCTAACGCCCGTTCCGGGTTTTCAGCTACTTCTACAACTTGGGATAGATCTTTATAAGGATTAAATTCTAGCCCTTCTTTTAGATCAACAATAAAAAATTTCACGTGTTGAGATTGTTGTAAAATTAAACTTGTCATCACATTTTTTAAGAATACTGTCTTTCCAAAACGAGTCATTCCACTTACACACATATGAGGTGTTTTCTCAAAGTCATGATATACATATTTATCTAACGCTTTCCCCACCATAACGATCCATGTATGCTCTTTTAATAGATCCTTAGACCAATTCCACATTTCAGGTATTTGTTGGCTAAATACTCGAATATGAAGCTCTCTTTGGTGAAACGATATTTTAACAGGTTTATATAGGCCTTCTTCTAATACTTCAGCTAACTTTTGGATAAGTTGACTAGGTACACCAAGTGGTAACTTGTAAACATAATTCATACTTATATCATCTTTAATTTCTTTTATAAAAATGGGGTATTGTAATTCACCTTTATGTTGAACACATATCTTTGTAATTTCAAAAAACGTTGCAATTTTTTTCTTATCACTCATTCCGTTACTTTGATAAAAATAAGCTACAGTTATAAAGGTTGCTGGGATTAATAAAAGTGACAACATTCCCTCCATACCTCCTTAAGGTAGTTGAGCCTGTATGGAAGCTTAGAAAAAGTGGTTTAAGATGCGCTATTATAATCACCTTCAACTACCAGATGTAATACTAACGCAGAAACACATCTAGTATATCCATTAGAACGTACCAAACACTCCCAATCAACAAGCATTTAAGACCCGCACGTAGCAACCAACCTGGAAGATAAAGACCTTTCTTCTTCAGCAATTTTATTCCTAAAACTGAAGCTCCGGTCACGCCATATACAATCCCTAGCTCTCCAATGATTGTCATGTTTATCTCATCCTTTCGGTTTGATAGATAAATTGCCCTTCCGATCTCTATAAAGTTGATAATCATCCAATAGCTCATTCCATGACAATGCATGTTCTTCGCCGTATAACTCCTCTTCAATCTTTTGACTTAAATAATAGTAACCTCGGTATTGTTGGTCCAGGTATACTTCGTGACGTAACATATGCTCTTGTATAGCGCATATGTTTTCTTCATTCTTATTAGCTTTGTACATTTGATTCAATGTTCGAGAAGAATACAGATAAGGTGTACTATACAGCATTTGATATTGACTCATATGTCTTCACCATCCATATAGAATTCTAGATACACTAAATACATATGATAATGATACGGATTTTCGAATTTGTCCCTAAAAAAATACGTCATTCCAAAATTGGAAAGACGTTCGACAAAAATCTTAAATTCTTTGAAACTGTGCTAATAACAAGAAAAGCACTCTTTCTTCACGCCGTCTCGTAAGCAGAAAAAGAGTGGTTTTTGTAAAAATAAATGATAATTGATAGCCACCACCTGACGGTAGTAGTTATCAAAAGAGGAGCACATGTTGGTAACATGCTGCTCTCTTTTTTTATTGTATGATTTTTTTAAGTGGTTCGAAAATAAAATTAAAAATTGTAAATTAATCTTTTCAGTCATTTTAGTAACAATGTAATTGAAGAGTAGTTAATAAAATCTAATATAAATATATATCTTATATATATATTAAAAATATAAAGATAAAACTTATATAGGACTGGCAAATGTACGTATATCCTTACTCTAACAAAGCCTCTTAACATTTCATAGCGTAAAAAATCATAAAAAGTAGAATTTAACAATGGAAAATTAGGTATTATTATGGTTTAAAATCTACAAATAATCATAAATCGAATTTAGTATTCCTACATAAAAAATGAAACAATTTAATACATTATTAAACATATTTATTCGATCGTAAAATTTCATATGAATTCAATGAATTTCCACAATCTTATTGTAGTTACCCACAAAAGATTCACATTATATGTTATTTAATCAACATAATCCTAATTTCGCACATAACTCACATTAATATTGATGATTTTTGATAGATGAAGGCATATAAGCCATTTATATCAATGATAATGGCACTAAATTATTCACATTATGTGTTATTTATCTACTTATCCACGAAATTTAATTTTTTTCTTATGATTTCTTGTAGATATTTGAATGTATATAGACAGCTTATAACATGTTTTTATGGAAGTATGTGTGGAAATATAGATAGGTACTATACTATTTTTGTATATGATTGCATAAAAAAAGACTCTATTTTGAATAGAATCGAGTAAAGTTACTTAATGTGAAGAATGAGTAAAATTCTTTTAAATAAACGTATCAACACGAATAGCCCTCTATCTTGAATTTTTTTCAAAAATAGAGAGCTGATTATGATTAGTTCGTTTTCATTGCTGTCAGTACTTGCTCAGCCGTTGTTACTGGGATACCAGCGCGTATTAACTGTTCAAAGGCACGCATAAATGTAATTAAATTAAAGTTATCTGGTACTTCAATAACGCGAAGCTTTTCTTTCGGTAATCTATCTATCTTCTCAATGAACAATTCCCGAACATCACTAGGAATAGAGCGTTCTTTATATCCTCTTACCTTTAAGAGTTCACGTATTTCTATTTCTAAAGCCATATAAGCGTTTAGGTTTGTACCTTGTTCATAAGCGTACTTTCTAAACAACGTTTCTTCTTGATACTTTAGATAGTTGCGGTGATAAGATTCCTCTGTAACTGGTACAGCAAATTTGTAATTTAGTAATTCATACGTTTTGCGGAACAACTTTTTGATGTTTCTTAGAGAGTACATAGAGAAATGTAATCCGAAATCAAATACAGCTTGTTCTTTTTGTTCTTTTGGAACATGTTGTGTAATCAGAGGATAAATACCCTCTTTAGCTGCGGTATCAAGAATTTGATATTGTGATGTTTGATTTAATAATTTTTTCAGTGTATATACTAATTTGCTTGGATACTCTTCATTACGATCTATCATGTCACGTAAGCTATGAATTACGCTTCGAATTTGTCGATGGCATGTATATTTAAGTACATGGATAAACTTGTTCATGTCTTGTGTAAATTCACCAATATTCATTTCTTGTAGTACGGATTCGATAAAACGAGCTTTACGAGCATAAGTAAGCTTTGGTGTGAATGGATCGCGATACTGTACTTCTCCTGTTTCTTTTGCACATAAGAAATCCGTATGTAAGGATAGGTATAGAGTCGTATATCTTTTTTTATTCTTAACCCCTTTTTGTAATTTACAAATTTTGAATAGTGGAGTCCCTGTACATGGTAATGCAGTTGTTAATTCTGTCATAACTGCGCGAATTTGATGTGGATATTTTTTATGTAAAAAGCGGTACATCCCACCAAAATGAGTTTTATTCCCTTTTTCATCTTGTTTGTCTAAGGAACGTTTTAGTGTAGTTTCACTGTGCTGTTGCATAGCAATATCTAAGAATAGCTTCTTAGATGCAACTGATAGCTCAAAGAAAGCTTTCGTAAATACCACCGGGCTAATATAAACATATGCATTCGCCTTTTCAGTTTCTTCATTCATAAAATGAGTTAATTTAATTGTAGATCGACCATCTAATTCATTTTCAATCGTAATAATGTTATGTATACTTAATTTCTTTAATGCAATATAGAATTGAGAATGCTGTATGTAAGCAAATTCTTCTTTATATAGTTTGTAATCTTCCCACATCATATGTATTGTTACATTTGGAATGACTCCATTCGTGTAACATTTTTTATGTAGATATAAGAAGACTTCCAAATCTGCGTTTGTAAGGCCATATAATTTATGCTTTCTTCCCATTGTTTCCGAAATAGCAGATAGTGTACGACGTGAAAAAGATGGTTTAGCCTGTGCTACGAAGCCATCCACATCGGCAATACGCTCCTCATATGTCATATGATCAACAATATCCTCAAGGTATGTATCTTTATAGCTGTAGTATTTCTCTTCGAAAGTTTCAACAAGTTTTTGCCAAGATTTCAGTGTTACTAAAACTGCATTTGTAGATTGTCCACTTAGACTACGTTGATTACGAATAATAAATGATTTTCCCAT
>NZ_CP036134.1 GCF_018742245.1 Bacillus mycoides | reverse complement strand
CTTTAAATCCAGGGATTTGGCTACCCTTTGCATTGCTGTTACCGACATTGTTTTTCGCTCCTTTTTCATTTAGATAACCTTCAAATTTAGTTCCGAATAACGTTTCTGGTCGTAAGTACTGGTTCATATTCGAATCAGTAAGCCATTGTACTGTTTTGATATCAATAACTTGTTTAAAATCTTCTATAGTAAAGCCGTCCTTAAACCTAGCGTTGATTAAGGTTCTTGTTTTGGCTGTTTTATGTTTAAAGGATTTACTAGCTTTTTCATTTAGATAAGAAACAATATCCTCATAAGGTATTAGCGATTCCTTGTCGTCTTCGTCAGAAGAAGACATAGTATTTTTTTCTTTTTCTTTTTCTTTTTCTTTTTCTTTTTGTCCCCGTATCGTGGACGTATCGTGGCACGTATCGTCAAGACCCGCATAAACACTGACTTTTTGTACTAATGACGTGTTTTCCGTTCGTTCTAGCACCATTCGTACTAACGATAAATCTTTAATGCTTTTAAGTTCTTTTTTGATACAATCCTCAATTGGCTTGCCACCTTTGTTAAGGTTGTATTTACCCCAATTTAGTATGCAAATTTCTCTTGTTTCCTCGTTATAAACCACCAATTCATGATGATTCATAAAGCGATCTAATAAGGCTTTTGCACTTTCGATTGAGTAACCTAATTCAAAAGCCATTTGTTTTCTAGTTATCTGATAAACCCCAATTTGGTTTGTATGTTCGTTTGTCATTAGATAGAGGTAAAAGTATTTATCCTCTGGTGTCATCTCTTCTGAAACTCTTGCATCTGACCAGAATGAAGTCTGTACGTGTCTGTATTTAGCCATTTAACGAAACCTCCATAACGCCATCTTTGAAAGCTTTTTGTATACCTGTGAATTCTAGGTCTGGAAGTTTAACAGTTGGTAAGTCGTTTGTCTGTCCATCAGTGTTCAACTTCGGTTTTAAAGTAGTGATATAGTACATCTCGTAAATATGAGCATCACTTACTGTTTCGGTTAGTGTGTAAGAAAAGCAGCTAGCTTGTCTTTCTTTTATCGAACTTGGTATTCTTTCTCCTAAATTAGATGTGCTTTTTCCGATATATATCAATTCACGATTTTCATCGTATAAGAAGTAAATGCCAGCTCGTTTCGCTAAGTCTTTTTGTAATTTAATGAACGCGTCCGTATATTCTCTAAACCCTTTATCTTTAGGTAAATACACGCGTTTTTGAGGTGTGATTCCCTTGTAATAGTTGGCATATAGATAATCTTTAGCTTCATCGTTTAATTCGTCTGTTGTAACAGCTTCTAAATATAGATTGTGTACGAATTTGTAGTAATCGATATTCTCTTCAAACTCTTCTCCCGTTGTAGATGAATTAAGCAAGTAAGTTAAAATTCTAGTTGGTTCGCGAAGTTCTAATCTGTAAATTACATCAGTGTAATCTTCATTAAATCGGAATACTTTATCTGTCATCATTTTCAATTCTGCTCGCTCTTGCGAATCTAATCCAATACCGTTTTTCTTTAGAAATTTCATACAAACATTAAAGTAGTGTATATTGCTTTCGTATTTATAACTCACTTAGTTCACCTTCTTCATCCAACATTCATAGCTCGCACGATCTTCCATGCCTGTGAATCGAATTTTGTCCTTTCCTTTAAACTTTCCGTCGTTATAAAATGTCTTTTCTGCTCTATACACCTTTTTGATAGGAGTTATATAGTCATAACCTCTAGCTTCTAAATCACGAACTGCTTTTAACATTTCTTTCATTGATCCACGTCTTACTGGCACTTGGAACATCACGCATTCTCCCTTTCGCATATCGCTATACCATCTTTAACACTAGATACTTTGTAACCTGGATAGCGATCAGGAGTGATGTACTCAATCGCCTTAGCTTTTGCTTCTTTCTCATTTCGTGCGCCCTTCCATACCCACGCCGGAAGGACGACTTTAGATTCTGTTTTATCTAACATGGTTTCATCTCCTTATTAAGCTGATTGTTGATTCGCTTGGAACATCATATTTATAGCTGTTTTTATCCGATCATCTGCCTTATCGTTTTTTACTAGCCATTCAAGGTAGCCTTTATTCTCTTTAAATATTGTTCTTAATGTTTTCCCTTCATGTTTACCAAATGTAAGAACTATCTCTGCGCCTTCTGTAGCATTGGTTGGTAAAGGCAAATCTTCTTTCTTTTGGTTATTTGGAGCTTGTCCACTATTACTCTTTTGATTAGGTTTGTTACCTTTTCCGTAAGTAGCACCGTTTCCGTCATCATCTTCACCAGTATTCAAGCTAAGGAATGCTGCTAATGAATACCTTCTTGCGTAAGTAATGCAACTTCCCACTGCTTGTGGATCGTTCTTCACTGGCTTCATTGTTAGTTCGTCTGACTCAAGCCATTCGCCACTCTCGTGCAAGAGAAGTGTTTTTAACGTTACATTTTGACCGTCACCGCTTGGTATTTGCATGATGCTTAATCCGTGTTTAGAAAGGATTGGTCTAATTTCGTCTATAATTGTGTCTAGCGTTGCGTAATTGTTTTTGAAGAAAGGATTGTCTGCATCCTTAGCAATTTTGTTAACCTCTGAATTGAATTTCACTAACGCTTTAGCTAATTCAGTAATCGTTTCGCTTTTATTCACTCTGTTCAGCCCCTTCTGTCATAATCTCTAGTGTCGAAAGAGTTTCTTCTATATCTACAATCGTTAGTTTTACATCTGCAATGCCCTCGCGAAGTGAAATCTCGTGTTCTTTCAAATTCTTTAACTTATACTCATAATCACTTAACTTCCGTTTCTCGACCCCAAGTGACTTTTGCAATTCCTTTATCGCTCGTTTCAAAACGGAATCACCTCTTCTTGTTGACTAACCTCGTAAACTTCCATAAGCGCTTGTAATCCGCATTCATAAGCCACAACCATTGATGAGGCACCAGGTTCTTTACTTTGCTTATATCGTTCAACCAAACTCATAAGAATTTGAATTTCAGCTTCAATTTTGTTTTGTAATCCCATATCATTCACCTGCCACTTTCGCTATCGAACGATCTTTTACGAATTGTTTAATACAATCAGCCTCTGCATGTATTGGATCTCCATTACAATCAAGATATCCTTCGCCATAGTAGATTTCTCCACCGCAGCCAGTGCAGTAATCCATAAAGTCTCTTGCTGATGAATCGTGAGTATTACCAATCAACATTCCGTTTTCTAACATTTATTATTCCTCCTTGTTTTTAGGAGAAAAGATTTGGTATAATGTAAGTAGAAAGTTTTACATTTCTTTTCTCCAAACCACATTAGGCGTAGTGTGGTTTTTTATTTTGTCTTGATTCCTTTTCCCCAGCATTTATAGATAGGGATGATTGGCATAAACTCGACAATGTCAGCCTTCCATTCAGGCGGTTCACCTTCAAAACGACTATCCACTTCATAATGTTCAAATCTGCATAAGTACTTGTTTCCTTCTAAATCATTGCAATATGTTGGTTCGAAACAAGGTGTCATATCAATCCCTCCTTAATTCTTTTCCCATCTACCGATCCGAGTTAAATCATTCATAAACTTTTCTTGATTCATTTCGATAACCGCTTCATGCGTAATGTGTATACTCGCTCTCTTCAATACTTTTTCTTTTAGCCAAAGCGTTCTACCGAAATAGTAGACATAATGGGTTCCGTTCTCTTTTTGCTGTAACATGACATTTCCATACCGTTTGAATGTGTTTCGGATTTCTTTCACTAATTCGTCCCACTCTTTGTTAGCGAACGATGTTTTTATGTCGTTATACCAATTGATTTTTTGATAATCCGTATCATCATCTGGATCGCTAGTACAAACTTCTTTCCCGCGATTTTCTTGCGTTAAATATTGTTCATACGTAAGTTGTACCTGCTCTTGTATCTCAACATGATAGAAATAACCTTGCTCTTTTGGTTTTGGGCTATAAAAGTTACTCATTTTCATTCCCCTTTCTTGATGCTTTACGCATCGAAATATCCAGGAACAGTTGTATTGGTGGGGGCACCAAGCACTTTAGGTTTTATGTAGTTCCTGGACATTTCGACAAGCAAAGGCTTGGCTTGTCCTATTTGTTTACTAGTAGTTGTCGCCAAATGTTTCTAAATGCTCGTCAGTGAAATCAAGTAACTGATCTGTGAATTGAGGGTCGTTTGCCATCGCTTCAGCTATTTCATCAAATCGACCTTCTGAAATCTCCCATCCTTTTTCATCGACTAATAATTCCAATTGATGACGAATTACCATTTCATACGCTTGTCTTAATCCCATTTTCCAATTCCCCTTTATCAGTTATTTAGTTCACCATTCCGACAAGAAATCATAGTCTATATTTGTAAATTTGTGGTATCATCAGATTATAAGGTTGGTGACTCGACCTTATACCCTTATACAATGAGTCTTGAGCTTCACACTCAAGGCTCTTTTTCTATTTAGCTAGAGTTATAAACTCCTTATGCATTTTCTCAACCTTATCTGCACTGTTATCTACCCCTCTAGCTCTTAAATCCTTTATGATCCATAAGAGTTTCTTTTGTTCGTATTCATCTCGCTGCTGTTTATCCATCACTTTTCATCCTTCATAATCCGTTTGTCTATCCGATCCATCAGGTAGATGAATCCTGCAAGTCCGATAACTGCCACCAATATCATTAAATGTGAGAATGTGCTTTCTTCCATTGTTTACACCGCCTTCTGTTCATTTTCTTTCTTCAGTCGGTCTATGATGTAGGCTTGTCCTTTATGTTTTTATCGATATACATCTGCAAATTTTGAATTATGCCATCTAACCTGCTTTTTTCTTGTTTCATATGGTTATCCTGTTCTTTAATAACCCCCAGTACGTATTGGGAAGTTTGTTCCTTGAAAAGCGGATGTTCTAGTAACATTCCTGTATCACCATCACAACAATCAGTTATAAACTTTTCAATTTTAGACTCTGCATCAAGTTTGACTTTGTATTGAAACTCGAGAAAGATAAAAGGGCTATCAATACACTGACACACATCATATTTAACGCAAGTTATACCTAGTCGTTTTGCAACCCTTAAAGCATGTTCTGTAAAGTCATATCCCATAACGACCATTTCAATATTTTTCGGATAGTCGTCTGGATAACTAAGCATGTAATCAAATACTTGATATAAATCTCTACCTTTCACCTTGTCCTTTTTCAGTTCAATTATCATTAGGTTGTTTACACCTTCTATAAGTAGATCAATACGACCACCTGCAACTTTTACTTGTCTCTCAACTTTGTAATTTTCGTCCCAGTTCTCTATTTCCGCATAAATAACGTCTTCTAGATAAATTTCTTTGCTAAATCGGTATGTCGAATTAACCTTTTCAAGAGCTTTGTTATATTGGTTTTTAATTAGGTAGTCATTAATTGTTTTCATTCCAATTAAGGAAGGCAAATCATTAGACCAACTAGCGGCCATTCTCATTGAGTTGTTACTTTCTTCAATTTCTTCTCCAAATTTTTCTATAACGCTATTGTTATAAATCTCGATTATTTCTGCGTATCTTCCTCTGCCGAATTCTTGGAATTTACAATACGAGAAGATTTTAATAAAAGTCATATATGCTAACGGCGAATTAATTGTCATTTTTTCACCGTATGCCCTCTCCATGAATTCGATTGCTTCTTGTCCGTACAGTTCTTCAATTTCTTTAGGCGTTACAATGTTATATTTTTTAGTTTTGATTTTAGATTGTTCCATTTCTTTATTTCCTCCTTTAAACTAATCTTGGTCGCCATGCATTTATGTAAGATAAAGCTTCATCAAAGTCTTTTTGGCGGATGTTGCAATAACTGTTTACAGCGAATGCTGCTTTTACGTCTTTCCAAATCGCTGAGAACAATTTCTTTTTGTTATTATGTACTGCTTGGTTGACCGTTCCATCTTCCCAAAGCTTGTACACTCTGCGTGCGACTGAATTTTTAATAGAAAGTTGTTGGCTGTAATCCACTGTCATTCGTTCTTGTACTGTATGTTCCAACTTCCCTAAGCGATCACCGTGATTCATCATTTCCGTTGTCATGATGTTAATCATTTGTAGCGGATGCATTTGTTGTTTAATGTGTTGTTCCATTCGGTTAAACTCGTTTATGTATGACTCTTTCATCTGCGCTGCTTTTTCCCCCGTATATCCCATTACCAGGAACATGAGTCCGTCACGCTTAAGAAGATATTTCTTATTTCGCTTTCCGCTACGATCCTTATATTCACTTGCGCCAAAATTGGCTTCAGTAAATTCTTTGCTGCACTGCAGTTCTTCTATAGAACGAATAACTTTTGCGTGTTCTTTTCCAAACACCTCAGAAACTGTTAAACTGTCAGTTACAATTTCATTCCCTTCCATAAACACCAAATGACTAACTGGATGCTGTACAACTTGCAATTGATTCATTTTCTTTCCTCCTTTTGCATTTAAGGTCAAGTCTTAATTTTTTAACATGACCCTAGGTCAAGTTTATATCCTTTAAAAAATGACCTTATCCTACTAAGTCATCCATTGTTGTTGATAGTGAATTTGCTATCTTTTTTAGGTTTTCTATACTTGTTGATTTTTCACCTGATTCAATCTTGCAAACCATACTCTCACTGATATCAGAGAGTATTCCGAGTTGCTTTTGTGTAAGGTTATTTCTTTTACGAAGTTCTCTTATGTAACTCCCTTTTATTTTCATCAGCTTCACCTCTCGATTACATTTTCATTGTATAACTAACATGACCCTAGGTCAAGTATTTATTTAAAATATATTTTTTATTAAACAAGAAATGGACTGTGGGTCAAGTTTTATGTAGAATATAAACTATAGATAATAAAACAAAAGCATTAAAATAAATATAAAAAAAGATTTCAAAGGGGAATTTAATTATGTTACCTATACTATCCATTAGGATAAAAGAACTTAGGAAAGAGAGAAAGTGGTCTCAAAAAGAATTAGGGGAAAAAGTAGAAGTTAGTGAATCGTTTGTTTCTAAAGTTGAATCTGGAAAGAAGCAACCTTCAAGAGAAGTAACTACTAAAATTGCAGAAGTGTTAAATGTAACAACTGATTATTTATTAGGGAGATCGGAAGACCCCGAGTTAAATGAAGAAGAAGATAAAATTGTTTCTGAAGAAGGAAAGAACATGTTGGCAATAATAGAGAGTCTTCCTGAGAATGAGCGAAAGAGAGCTTTGGAACAATTAGAAATGTATGTGACTTATATGCAAAGTAAAAAGAATGACTAATCAAAGAAGACTACCTCACGCGGCAGTCTTCTTTTTTATGTATTAGGTTTCTCTTTATATGATTCGTCTAAAACGATTTTTAAAATATCCTCTGCCTTTGGATTACCCTGTTTCAATCCTAATTTAGCCGCCATTCTTACTAATTGCTCTTTTGTCATCCCCAACATCCCTCAATATCTTCATAGTAGTTTGTGATTTTTTCACAATTGGTAAGTGTTTGCTGAAAATGAAAAACACTTACCAATCCCTAGAAACAGCGAATGACATCGCCATTTTGACGATGTCATTCATATATATTATATTTAATTATTTATTCATCAAATTTGTTTTATATCAACCGGAACCAGTTCCAGGATCAACCATCTTATATAGTACTGGAGCTGTTGAAGCTTCTTGTTTAGGAGCTTCCTTTACTGGTGGATTCAGTAAAACTGCTCCAACTAATAGTAAAGCTGGTACTACTCTAAGGATTTTACGCATAAAATACCTCCTTAATTTTCTAAGTATATTATACCATATTTACTATATTATCCCTAGGTTTTTCTTCGGTAATTGGGAGTAAAAAATATTACCTAATTGCTCGAACTTATTTAAGGACTCTGCGAATAATTTTTTATCATTTTTGGCTAAAGCTAGATAATATAACTGAAATGCAGATAGTTCTCCATTTTCCTCTTTGAGACGTTCTAACATCCGGATAGCTTTTTCATTATCCCCTAATTGAATTTCTAAATAAGCTTTCTCAGCTATATGGATCGGATGAACATTATTTAATCCAACTTTCCACATTATTTTTAAAAATTCAATCGTGTTTACCATCATATCGTTACGTAAACTCATACGAGCATTAAGTTTCTTCTCTAACATTTCAATTGCTTGGTTAATGTAATGTGTTGCTGTTTCAAAACTTTCAAAAGTGTACGATTCTCCTAAGGTTCCATATGCAGTAGCTACAATCATTGGAAACCGTCGTCGTAACTCTTCTCTATTTATAATTTCATGACATGTAGTTCTTGCTTTTTCTACTTCACCTGACATTAACAGTCCTTGAATCATACATTCTTTAATTTTGTATTCAAAAGAGAGCTTTAAATAAGGATCTGAAATTGAATCAACCTCTTCCAATAAGATAGCGGCAGTGTCATTCAGCAATTTGAAATTCCTTCTATCAGCTGTTGCAAATAACGATAAGATTTCAAATAAAATTTGCATTTCGGTTGTAGATAACTTTATTTCCTTCTTTGCCTGATGTAGTCGTTTTTGCAATTTCCTCCCTGACAACTCGCCCTTATTACGTAAGTAAATTAGTTCATAAACATAAGCCCATTCACGATTATCTTTATCATGAGATGTTTTTTCGTCGTCAATCAATCGTTTTAATAACTCTAGCTCTCCATGTACGGCAAGAAAATCCATTGCTATTCTTTTATTAATGGGCTTATCTGTTTTGGAAAAATATCTTTCACAACATGTTCTTCTTGTATTTACATCGTCAGGGAAAACTTCTTTTAATAATTCACCATAAGTATTAGACCTCATTTGAGACTTCCCATTAAGAAAATTCGAAATGGTAACATGCGTTGTATTGATCTGTTTTCCTATTTTACGAGTGCTCATTCTGTGAAAACTGATTTTATTTGAAATCTTATTTAATACTTCTTGCACAGTGCTTGTCCTCCTTGTGGACAAAAGACACGTAAACCCCGTTTTATTACATATAAAGGAAAACGCGCCACTTTCAATCTAAGTTGTGTTATAATAGGTATGTACAAGATCTGCGACAATGTTCCCTAGGTGGTTAGGGGGCAGTGTAAGAGTGCGTCAACACTACTTACACCGCGGGTCTTTTTTACGTCCGTTTTTTTAGTTACTTTCATAATAACATAAATTTGCCAAGATTCAGTCATGGAGTTATCAGATAAATCTTGAGAAAGTTAGAGAAACGCTGTATATCAACGTTTCTCATGTTTTACGGAATAAAATATACAATGACGTATTAAAAGCTCATGTACATATATTACCATACAATCGAACTTTTGTTCTATTTTTATTTAGAGGATGACTAATAATTTATCATTATACTACATTTGACAATAAATCTATCATTTATAGTATATCGATATTCATATAACTATACTGATAGTATGAAAACTTTAGGTGAAACTTTAAAAAAACTTAGAAAAAGTCGTTCGTTAAGACAAGCGGATTTAGCTCATGATCTAAACCTTAGTCGGAGTCAAATTAATAACTACGAAAATGGTTTTTCTGAGCCTGATCTTACGACAATGTTTCATCTCGCCTCCTATTTTAACGTAACGTTAGACGTGCTTACTGGACGTACTGACGCTACGAATGATGAAATGCTACATAATACTCTCAATGGTGTTCAAAAAACGTATGGAGCGTTATCTGAAAGCCAAAGAGAAAACTTCTGCAAACAACTTGACTATTATGTGAGGTTCTTGGGTGAGAATGATGAAATACTGTGATTAAAAGTGGAATGTTGTTCTTCTGTTGCTTCCATCATAAAAGAAAACATTTCCAATATCTAGAGGTAAAATTTTACATAATTTGACCAATTGTGGTAAGGGAGCAAAATGCTCTCTTTTTTTATTCCCTTCGACAAAATACGACAAATAGGTGTATCTATTTCTGTTATGATATTTCGAGAATCTTACATATTACATAACTGGAGGAAACAAAAATGAAGAAACCGTTCTATAAAAAATGGTGGTTCTGGGTTATCGTTGTAATTATCGTTGCTGCTGCTGCGGGTGGTAATAGTAGTGAAGATAAAGAAGAAGCTAAAACAACTTCTACTGAACCAAAACAAGAGGCTAAACAAGAAACGAAGAAAGATGAACCTAAGAAGGAAGAACCTAAAAAAGAAGAGCCTAAAAAGGAACTTTCTAAAGAAGGTGAGTCTTCTAAAGTTAAAATCGCTGTAGGATCTGTTGAATCAATCGATTCTGTAGGCGGAGAATATTTAAAAGAGAAAGCGCAAGGCGTATTTAAAGTAGTTGAAATTACTATTACAAACAATCAAAAAGACGCTATCACTATTGACGCTAACAGCTTTAAATTAGTTGATAACCAAGATCGTGAATTTAAATATTCTACACAAGCTCAAATGGCTTTTGATGTTGGAAATGGTGGCAGTTCTGATTTCTTCTTAAAACAACTTAATCCTGGTTTATCCCAAACAGGCAAAGTTATCTTTGATGTTCCTGCTGATGCACAAGGCTTAGTTTTAAAAGCTCGCGGCGGTATGATGGGTAAAGAGATTAAGTTAAAAGTAGAATAGTTGAAGGCACTCAAAAGAGTGCTTTTTCTTTATGTACACTATGAAATTTCACGTACTATATCTGAATGATAAAACCAATTTCAGAAATAGGACATAGTCTAACAATCCCCCACCATAATAAAAACCCCCTAAATAGGAGGTTCATAGAATAACTAGCTTTAAGAGACACACTAGTACGCAATACTACAAGGGCCCATATAACTATGCTTTAAAGGACAGACCCTGGGACACTTATATTAGTTTTATTAATCTAGCTACTACAGACTTAGAAAAACCAGTTATTTCAGCGATTTTTCTACTTGATAAATCTGGATCGTTATCTAAAACACTTCTAACTTTTTCTAATTTTTCATCTTTCTTTTGTTTTTCGTTTGCTAAATAAGATTCTCTCTCGACTATACCGTTTTCTCTTCGCTTACTAACTTTACGTTTATACTTTTCTTTGTCGTCAATTAATGTATCCATAATTTCAAGCTCTTCTTCTGTCAGTTTAATATCTAACTTATTAAAAATCGTTTCTGTTTTCATTGGCTTTATTAAACCGTAGGGTAATCCTTGTTTACTGAAGTTGTTAGCCGAAAACGCATCAAAAAACGCAATTGCATCTTTGTATGCATCTTTCGCTGTCCGTTCTATTTCTTTTCGTTTCTGTGGTTCTTTGAACTTATTGTTTAATTGAAACGTCATTTCTAACGTTGCTGTTTGGTTTTTAACGATTAAAGCAGTGGTAAAGGCATAAATGTATGTCATGTCGTGTCTGTGCTCAATTTCGCCGTTTCTGAGCGTTACAATCTTCTCTAAATCGGATTTCCTTTTTGTATTCAAACTATAAAGGTTCATCACGCCTTTTTGACTCGGAAGAGTTGAAATTGACCCTTTTCTACGTGTCGCGGTGCGTTTTGGTTGCCTCTTCTTCTCTAAAGGTGGAACGTAATCATATAATTCTTGTAAATCGTGCTCACGTCTTGTCCAAATTTCAAGACCTATTTGCTTTCCCGTTTTACTATGAGTCGTGTAAGGCATACGTAAAACCCTTGAAAGGTCACTGCATGATCCGTCGGCCCCTAATGGCATTAACATCTTTATGAAATGATTCGTTATGTATTGAGATAAAAACGCCATTTGCGGCGCTGCTCCACCTTGTACAGTGTAAATCAATTGCATTCCTCTTCCGTACATTACAAGGTTTGGACATGGTAACAATCCTTCAGCAATACAATCTTGTAAATTCCGAATCACGTATTCTTTTGAAATATCCAACTTGTAAAAATCTAAATCCACGCCAATATTTCGTATTTGCTTTAAATCCGTCGCTTTCCTACTTCCGAATGTGAAACTATTCAGAGACAGATAAAAGTCCTTATTTGAAGGATTAGACATATTTGAAAGAGTTTTAACGTCATTCGTGCCTATCCATAATTGTTTCTTCTCGCTACCGCTTAAATCTAAAACGGCTATATATCCACTTTTTTTGTACTCTGATAGATAGCATTCATGCCACTCATCAATAAATGATTCCTGTGATTGCCGTATAGCTAACACAAATAGACCTCCTTAGAGAATAAAAGGAAGCCACACAAGGATATAAAAGTATTTACCTTATTGATTAAATTTGATATCATAGAGACATAAATTAATTAACAACAGGGTATACACCTTGTGCAACTTAACAGAGAGTCTTAATCCTTCCGTCGACCAAAACATTAGGATTAAGGCTCTTTCTCATTTATTCGATTATTTTCTACAACAATTGTAATACAAGTTACATAGAGTTACAAGGAGAAGGAAGATAAGCGTGAAGCTTGTCTTCTTTTTTTATGGTTAATAAGTTTTTAGGGGATTTCAACGAATCTTAGGGAGGACAAGCCTATGTCTTCCCTACCTCGCAACATGCATTTTTATCGATATTGCGAAGCCGTTGCAAAGAAAATGGAATCGCTAAGTTATCAGGAATAAAAATAACTGGAGTTTAATAGTATGATTGTGTAGAGTTTTAATATTTTTATTGAAACACAGTCAGTCTTCTGTATAATTAATTTATAAATAATAAAGTTTTATACAATTATTCGAGAAAGGTTGTGTATTTTGTGAAAAAAGTATTAGTAATTGACCATGGTAATGGAAATATTAAAGGTAGAAGTGAAGTTGCAGCAGGAGTATTACCTTCATTAGTGGCTTTTAAAAAAGATGTAGGGGAATCAATCACAGGTAAAAAGACGAAATTAAAGACTTATGAAATTGAAGGTATCGAATATGTTTGGGGGAAAGACATTACAAAAGTAAAAGATGTCTTTGCAACTTACGGATTCCAAAATAGATATAAAGAGCCTTTATACAAAGTGTTAACAAGTATCGCTCTTGCTGATCTTGCTCTTAAAAGTAAAGTGCAACCAACTGATGAAGTAATTGTAATCACAGGAGTACCGAGTAATGAAATTGGTACAGAAGCTGCTAATGATTTAAAAGCGGTGTTTGAAGGACTACATACAGTAAAAGTTGATGGTAAAACAGTAAAAGTTAATGTAGAAGAAGTTATCATTCTACCTCAACCAATTGGAACAGTAATGGGCCAATACTTAGATACGGATGGGTTCGTAGCAGACGAACGTTATGAAGATATCCATGTAGGAGTGATTGATATCGGAACAGGAACAACAGATTTAGACTCAATCACTGGACTACGTCGCGAAAATGAGTTCAAGTCAGTTGAAGCTGGAATGAAGGATGTTTATCAAGAAATCGCGGATTATATCAATTCTCAAAACTCTAATGCAAAAGTGGAATACTACCATGTTGAGCCTTTCTTTGAATCAGGACAATATAAACTTTCAGAGCGTCACATTATTGATTTCGAAGAAATTAAACCAAAAGCTGTATTCCAAGTATCTGAAAAGATTAAACAAGGTATTAAAAACGCATGGAAAACGTTTGACCGTTTCGATGAAATCATTATTACTGGCGGTGGAGCAGAACTATTTGCAAGTGCTATTGAAGATTTAGTTGGTGGTGTGAAGGTAGCAGAAAAGCCGCAACAAGCGAATGCAGAAGGATTTTTCAAATACGGAATGTTTAAAGTGAGTGAAGAAGATGGCGAGTAAAATTTATCAACTCCCTTATGATGATGTGTTAGATAAGGATATTGAAGATTTTTTAAAAAAGATTCCAAGAAGTCGTAAGGCTGAAACGTTACGTCATGTGATACGTTATTATATCGCTTGTAATGGTGGTAGTAGTGGCATCCATATGCCTAATACAAGTGGAGCACCTATCGTGACAGTGGAACCACAAGTCCAACAAGAAGCACCTAAAAAGAAAAGACCGACGCTACCTAAAGATGGTAATTTCGGTTACTAAATGATTATTTAACAAAAATATAACCCCTCCCTCCCTTTTCTCAAAAAACAGCAGGAACGATAGCATGTTGGAATTATGGCCCTGAGAATACAGAGGGGGAGGAGGTTAAAATTGAAAGGGGAGAGCATCATGAGCAATGTTAACCCTATGTTCGAGACTCCTAAAAAATCTACTACAATAACAAACCCGCAACCTCGAAAAACTCGTTCTGATAAAAAGAAAGACGTAAAAATCCCCGTAAATGAAATACAAAGACAACTAATAAGAACCTCAGCATTCCAAGAAGGAATAACCACTACACAATATATGTCCAAATTAATCACAGAACATCTCAGAATCGATTATATCAGCGAAATACATGCATACGAATATAGAGACACTAAAAAGTACATTCATGCGAAATTGGAGCAGGAAACGCATTCTAATCTTGTCCAATTAGCAATCGAATGGGGAGTTTCACAAAGAGCAGCTGCAACACGAATCTTATGCTTTGCATTACGCACAATGTGAGAGGTGACAGCATGTATAGTAAATACGATGTGATGACAAAGGAAATACAGTTAATGAGTGCCAATAACTGGTGGGAACGAACTAAGATTGAATGGACCTTAAAAGAGAAGTATCGATTTGAAGTTAAAATGCTAAAGATTTATTTGTTCAGAATGAATATCATAATTGAAGATATGGAAGAAGAGGAATACGAATGTAACGCAAGTGATTTAGCTGAAATACTCGTTGAGGACTTTCTCGAACATATAAGGTCTAAGAATAGCATGGAACAGTTATATCAGATTCTAGAAAGTAAGAAGCACTATACAGATTACGAATTAGAATTCAATGAAAATGATGAACGATACGGAATGATAACTGTAAAGATTGATAGAAGAACATTAAGGCGGATTGAAGTATTCTTTTCCGATATGGCTCATTCATTCCCACTACATGGATATACAGCTGATAAATTGATTAATATCCTAATGTGTGACTACATGAAGTATTATGCTGAAGAACCAGGAAAGAAGCTCTCCTTATTGAAACGTAGATTTTCATGATGTTTAGAATTCCTATTTTCGGGATGTTTAAAAAATGAAATCTTTGACCACTCTTGTACTAAGAATTAAAAACAGGAGTGATTAAAATGGGATGGCTTATTTCTGGTAAAGGGAGAAAATCAAAACTCTCCAATTTTCTGGAGAAAAACAAAATTACTCAACAAGAATTAGCGGAAAGAAGCGGTGTCAGTAAATCTACAGTTAGTCGTGTATGCCAAGGGGATAAATTCTCACCGACTATGAAGAATGCACAAAAGATTATTAAAGCGTTGAAAAAGTTAACGAATAAAGATGTCCATTACGATGATTTTTGGATGTAAATAATAAAAGCCGCCCAACAGGACGGCTTTTATTATTGTCAATCAAACTATTCTTTTGTATAGAAGTATTTAAGTCCTTTAGCATCTAACCATGCTGTTGCTCGATCTAGTTCATTCCCTTGACGATATGCTGTTTCAAATCTAACCAACCCTTGTTTATCTCCATAAGAGATGATACGGGATTCATAACCGAGGGCATCCATCATTCCTAACATTTCTGGCACTAACGCTGTACCAAACTCATAAGTAACAACTTTACTAAATTTATTCACTGTAATTTCCACCTCTCTATTATTTGTACTTGATTGAATTGTTTTACCAACAATAACTTCAGCTACAGCTTTAGCGGCCTTATCGAAGTTAGCGCGGTATTTCTGCATGTCCATTTCATTATCGATAAAACAGATTTCCGGAAGTAGGCCAGTTTTCGTTTTATTGATCCAACCTAATTCAGTAGAGAATTGAATTCCCCGATTTCTTAATCCAAAAGCATCAGCCATTGCTTTTGAAATCTTTGCTGCTAGTTCTCTATTACCATATGAAGGATGTAACCAAACTTCACAACCTGTACCACCTGGAGAAGCGTTTAAATGAAACTGTAAATCTACATCGCTATCTTTCACACGTAAATGGTTATTAGCTGCATTGCTCCAAACTGCGGTTTTTGTTGTTCCCACTTCATCTGAACAGTTCACATACTTCCATCCAGCTGCTTGTACATATTTAGCAACTGCATCAAGGAACTTTCTATCCTCCACATGTTCAATTCCATATTCACTATTTGCACCTGGTACAATTTTGTTATGACCACCTGAACCAGCAAATTTACCCATTATTGAACATCTCCTTTTTTCTCTTCTTGTTTTTGTTTACCACCTAAGATTTCAACTGCATTTGTTAATGCTGAAGGTAGCGGAATTCCCATACGACCAGCATTTTCTAAAAGGGAAAGCAATTCGTTTCCGATAAAGAAAAAGATTGTCGCTTCACGAATAGCACTATTGCTACCAAACGCTGAGTCTAGCTGTGCTGCCACTCCAACCAAAAGAAAAAGCACCACCTTTTTGGCGATGCCTTTGAATCCTACTTTACTTTTCAATTCTCCGTTATATCCTGCTGCGAACACTCCTGTTATATAGTCGATCGCTGCCATGATTACTAAAACTTTCAACGTCGTATCCCACCCTCCTAAAAAGTACCCGCAGAAGGCACCAAATGCAGCTACAAATGTTTTCATTAATACATCAATACGATCCATATTTCCATCTCCTTTTTGGCAATAAAAAAAGACCAGCTTATTGCTGCTCCGGTTTCTTATTTATTAATTGTCGTAGTAGTAATTCTTCTAATTTTGCGATTCTGTTTTCTTGCGTTGCTAACTGAGTAGCTTGCGCCTTGACAGTTTCCTCAAGAGTTTCAATGCGCTCTCTATCTGCAAGTTGCTCAATACGGATTTTTTGTTGTGAAGCGATGCTCATAGTCACTAGAGGGTAAGCCGATACAGCTTTTCTATCATCAGTAGCTAAGCAATCAGGCATATCCTCAGCAATAAATCCATACTCCATGGGGACGTCCTTGATAGTTGGCATTGGCTCTTTGTAGCCACCTTCAACGATAGCAGAACGTTTAGCATAAAGCTTAGCCATTTCATTCTTACGGTGATACTGCTTAGGCTTCAGCTCCATAAGAGTCTCAAGAGCATCTACTTGAATGTCCTTAATAGCTGTTTTTACTTGCTTAGTTGATTCCCACATGTTTTGAGTTAGATATACTTTATCTACACGGATATTCTGCAAGGCACTACCAGACCCATTATTAAACTCGACTCCATACTTAGTATATTGGTCATGATTTGGAACACGTAATATGACTCTATCAGCAATCTTGATATCTACGGATTCCCATTCCTCATTCATACGAGCCCTTCTATCGTGAATTTCTACAGTACGAGTTCTATAATCATCAGCACCCTTACTAGGACGACTATGGAAGCCATACACACCACTATAAGCTTCAAACTTCATTGAGCTAAGAGTCCTCATATTTATATCCTGTAATGAATTAGGGGCTTGAGTTGTATCTACTTTAAAGTGTCCTTTAGTAAAGAATGATACATCTCGTCCAGAATCAATCCTTATATCTCCCATGTATCCCATTTTGATGAGCGACTTGTAGTTGATGTCATTACCGTTACGAGAATCGGCCATACCTATGCGGACATCCATTAGAGAATTATCTCCAAACTTTGGAGTCCTTTGCTCTACAAAGAGAGTCCCTGCAATGTCAACCTGATTCGTGCCATTATAGTTATTCCCTAACACCAGAGCAGTCCTTACAACGCTATTATCTAGAGGGACAAATCCTAAGTAGCCTCTCACGAGATCCGCCCCTGATTTAGTTTCAATAAGGGATAGATTCTGCTTCTCAAGTTTCATCCAATAAGGGGAGTTCGCTAAGTCTGCTGTAGTGATAACTACTCCGTCGAGACGTCCTGACTTAATAGAGTCAGCCGTGACAGCCCCTCTAAGGTTTATCTTTTCCGCTTGAATCAATACAGCTTGAGCTGTTTGGTTAATCGTTGAAGCAATATCCCCCGATTTAACTCGTAAGTCGATCTGCTCGGAGTTTAAATTAATTTGTGACTCATGGCGCTCAACCATTGCTTTATCACCAAAAGTACCGTTAGCTTCTTGCTTTGTATATACTTCCTCTTTCACAGCTCTAAGATTAATAGCTTGCGTGTTTTGTTCGATAGCCGTCTGCATCGTAGTTACTTTTTGGTTGAACTCAGAAGTAGCAACTTTCTTCCCTATCTCGCGGACCATTGCGTTATAGTCTCCCATATCCTTAGTGTTAGGGATAAATACGCTCTTAGTTGTCCCTTTTTGGAACATAGGGTTACTCATGTATATAGATCCATTACGCCTTACACCACAAGTTATCTGTAGGTGAGTTACCGCTATTTTCATAGCAGGAAGAGTAACAACAAACTCTTTCCATACGCCGTTTTCGATTACCTCATTAATGTTAGAACCTACAGCCCCTACTAGCTTGTTACCGTTAAAAGCTTTAATCTCTGCATAGAGACCGTCATCTATGGAGTTTTTATTTGTAGTGTAAACCATAGCCCTATATGTGTAGTCACTATTGATATCTACATCGCCTATAACTTGGTTGATACCTGTCCAAGATTTATCCTCATGGAAGTCAGCGCAATAGATATTGATTGAGTTTTCTCCACCGTATTGAGGTTGTACAACTGGCTCGAATTTTCCTTTAGAAGTGTCAACCGTATATGTTCCCCACTTATCAATAGAAGGCAAGTCTTGAATAGGGTCACCGTATTGATTTATCTCTTTCCACCTAAAGGGAGCATTTAATATAAGGTTTGGCTCTCCTATGGTCCCTACATAGTCTTCCATCTGCTTCTCAGATACTTTCAAGCTAATCTGATTGTTTAGCTGTGTGATAGCGCTTGTGTTTTGTTGAATAATGTCCCCATGCTGACCTTGTGTTTGCGTTAGCGTTGTGATGGTTTGAGAATTTGAATCTGTAGTCTGCTTAACTTCGTTCAGCGTTGTTTGCATTGTTCCTTGGTCTTTTTGTACTTTTGAGATTGTAGCAATATTCTCATCTACCGTTTGTTTAATCTCGTTAGTCTTCTGAATAGCGTGGTTTGTATCTTCAGGAGCAGCCCTCCAAGTGTAGACTTTATCCCCAACGGTAATCTGTGGAGATGCTTGTTGATACCATTGGTCACCTGCTAAGCCTTCCCATATCTCGACACGTAGCCAGTCTTCAGTGTTCCACCCTTCAATGTTCATCATATTAGCTGTTACCTCAAATGATACACTTGATCGACTCCACTCGGAAGTTACAGGAACCATTTCTGTACCGGTCTTACTCCCAGTGAAGTAGAAACTATGGCGCTTCTCGCCGCTAGGCAATCCCTTAATACGAGTGTAAATTGAATAGTTAAGAATATCTCCTGTTTTAACTACTTTACGTCGCACTAAATCTGCGAAGTTATAGGCGATGCCTTGCCACGCGCTCTGAGTTTCTGCTACACGGTTACTCATGAAAGTATCTTCTGCAATTCGTACTGCTGTATCATTCTTTAACCACCAACGATTAGTCCTATCGGGTCTAGTTAATGCACCCTCAAATGTCCCTGATTGAATCATTAAGTTTGTTACGTTGTCATTGATGTTGCTAACTTTAGTCTCAACACTAGTAATCTTCTGAGTATTCTCATCTACTGTTTGCTTAATCTCATTCGTTTTCTTAGTTATTTCTTGTTGAGATATTTGGATATTGCTCCAAGGAGTAGCAAATGAGCCTTTTTCTACTTTTAAGTTTCTAAACCATATTTTCTTTCCGTCTGACTCTGCTCCTTGTGGGAATCTGATGCGAAACATCCAGGCTTTGCATTTTACATCTAACTGGAATGTATATGACAATCTTCTCCAGTCGTAAACTGTCTCTACAAACTTACGTGTGGGCGCTGTCCATTGACCGCTCACATATTGAAATACAACTATCTCTACTGTAGAAGTCTCTGCTGATAAGTCTGCTGAAATAGTAATATCTTTCAGTACATCAAAGCCTCTCAGGTCATTTTGTAAGTAGTCACCAATTTGGAAAAAGGAATCTTGGTTGTTTGTACATACCATTGTTGTATAGTCATTTTCAAATGTGTGAGTAGCTTGGTGGAAGTGGCTAGATACTGGATCATTACCGATGATAAACTTAGGGAGCACATGGTCAGCAGAAGAATCATATAGGTGGTTCTCATTATTGATAGAACCCTCTATTTTTGTAATTGTAGCTGTGTTTTCCTCGGAAGTTTGCTTTACAGTGTTCACCGTTTGTTTAACCTCTGTTAAGCCATCGCTTAATTGATTTATTTCTGTTTTCTCAGCTTTTTGAGTTAAAGCTTCCTCTGTTTGCTCTACAGTCAATTTCATATCTGTGAAACGTCCATCTTTAAAGACAACATCAGGTATTTCTATAACCTCTTGTTTTAATTTGTTAATGTCTTGCTCTGCTTTTGATACAGCATCTTGTAAATCACGAGCTGCTTCTTCAAGAGGTTTCGTATCAGGAGTAATTCTTACCCAATTCCCATCTTTCCACAGTTTCATAACTCTATTGTTCGGGTCCGAATTGTCCACCCAAATAGTTTTACCGTCTTTCAATCCCTCTGTAGGTGCTGTTGGTTGTTCAATAACATTTGCTGTATTTTGTTCTACATAATCAGCTGTAGCTTCCGCTAAGTCCTTAGCTGTTTGACTTTCTTTCTCTGCTTTCTCTGCTGCTTTCTTAGCTTCCTCAGAAGTTAACTCCGTATTACCTACACGGTTAGCAAGCTCATCGAATAGCTCTTTTGGGACCTTATCCCCTAAGCTAGATAGAATACGTTGATATAGACGACGTAGCTCTGCATTAGGATCTACAATCTCTCTATAGTTACCGAATTTATACTTAGTAGCTCTGTTATCCTTGAAAGACTCATCTCCTGCGATTACACGAGCTTCTAAGTATAATGGAGGCGTTAAAGTGATATCTTTAATACGGATAGTATCACCTTCATTTACTGCTTCATGCTCAAATCCCGGGATACGTGAGATATCAACAGCGTCCACTTCATAACTAACTATGGTATCAATACGCTTTTTGATTTCTGTCTTACCAAGCTGTAACAGTCGTGCAGGAGTCATATCCTTGTTGTCAGTCTCTGGAGTGTAGAATCCAAAACGATGCTTCCCGTTACGGTTCCAACGTTGATACGCGTCTTCATCTACAATATAAGGTACTCCATTGTTGACGGACTCAATAGTAATAATCTTCTCAGAGCCATCCTCATTTTCTCCCATAACGTAGGGAATCAATGCAGTGATAATAGCTTCAGAGTTTTCTGTACGGCGGATACGGTTAAGGTCTTTACCTACAGTGACCTCTTTGCCATTATCTCTGCCTCTACGCTCAATGAAGTCCACTTTACGCTTAATAGTATTAGCGCCTCTGATTTCCACTCTGTAGCGTAACTCACCCTTCTTCTCAAATAGTCCAGGTAGTTGTGAAATTAAACCAAGAGGAGAAACAAACTCTTTAGCTGTCATTGTACGTTTACCAGTTACCTCTACAATGCCTCGCTCCCAATCAGTGTTCTTAGTAGCAAAGTCAATATATTGCTCAGGAGTCCTAGATTCAAACTTTTGAGGTTTGATAAAGTCATCTGCATCCATTAGAATCCACTCACCAGAAGCGAATACCTTTAGAGTTTTATCTGTTGAGTCTTTATCTGTCTCGGTAATCACATAAGGGATAATTACGCCTGGGCGTGTTTCTTTTAGGATTAAGTTTTGCTGCTGCATATAAGGTGCAAACTTTGACGTTTCCAGAATAGTTACATCTAAAGTATCAACGTTGTTTTGTAACTCCCAATGGCGTATGTCCTCTACGTATTCACTAGGCTTCAATGACGCAATAATTTGCTGTGTTTTATAATCTACTATGTGTAATTCGCCACTTGGTTTTCTCATGCCTTATAGATACCTCTCTCTATATTTTAGTTTAGCCCTTCCCACTGAAGCAGGACGGACAATTATTTCATTTGCTCCTTCATCTACTGTGGGATATTCACTAAATAGATCCTTATAAGGCATCGCACTTCTTCCATTGATGCTTACAAGTGAATTAGCTGTATCGATAACTACTTTGTCACCTGCATCTACAATGTAAGGCGTTTCATCTATGTTTAGGCTGTAGAGCTTCCACACGCTCAGCTCGTTAATTCTCAAAGTCATGATTGTATATTCGCTTTCATATTTAAGAAAAGCTATTGCTACTTTAGTTACTGGCTTCTTGGTAGCTGGATTACTGTCATCCTCATCCGTCCAGTAGTTAACTAGAGAAGTCCCATCTACTCCATTAGCCCCATCATACTTAGCAAAGTAAACGCTCCAAGTTTTCCCTCTACGAGCTACTGATATATGCCCGTAAAAGTCATTGAATGTAGTAGAGTAATAGCCTGTAGTATCAGCCATCACTTTAGATCCACCTATAACAGCATTCGCTTTTGTCATAACGTGAGAAGGAAACATATCATTCATATTTATCTCTGCTATTACTGAGTTATCATCCGCTAACATGAGCAGGACTACCTTTCCTACCTGATTAAAGTAAGATGAGAATAGTTCTACCTTCATATCTGCTTTAAAGTCGATGAGAGGACCTCCTGGGATTGGTCTTGAATAGATAGGACCGTGATAACCTGTACCGTCTCCATATAGCTTGGTAGCGAAGTATGAGCCTTCTCTTACTTCCATATCCCCCGCAGCAGTATATCCACCTATAGTGCCTGTCTCTTTAGTCCAGGGCACTACTGTATTACATTCATCAAAGATAACTCGATCTTCTTTCTTGACTACTTTAGTTTGAATCTCAGTAGGGTAACCGATACGAAAATATCTATCTTTGTTCCATACATCGATGTAAGGCGTCTCTTTCAATACGTCAATCTCTATGACTGGTTCTGAGTGGACTGTCCCTTTATTGTCGAATTTAGCACTCAAGTTTGAATTCGTGATACTCATCTCATACTCTTGCGGCAGTCCCAACTTGTACGGCATCGGGCAGATAAACTTAATTGTCCCCTTACCTCGGAATACTAACTCATCAAGCTCTGCGCTATCATTGATAACCGCCATGTATACCCTATCTTTCTCATCATCAAAGATAAGCTCTTTAGCTTCACCATGTACGAGCCACTTTGCAAGGTCTTCTTTCACCTTCTGCATAGCAGACTGATCAGTGGCTTTTAAAATTACAGGGACTTCTATTTCCCTTACGTTTGTATTTGTTTGTATAAGATGTGCTCCAGGCATTCCTGGGACATTTAATAGTTCTCTTTCAACAGGAGACCATGCCGGACGGCTGAATCCCATTAGAATAAAGATGTAGTCTTTACGTATTCCATTAAATGAAAAACTTCCTGACATGTATTTCTCTCCTTTCAGTGCATATAAAAACACCTCCACTCATTAGAATGAAGGTGTTACAGTTGGTTTAAATTGTGCTAGACGTTGTTTTCGTCTGTTATTTGTTGTTTCGACAGGTTGTGCTAATACTTCACCGACAATCTTTTTATCCATTACGATATAAGTATCCCCTGTAGATCCTGCTCCTGTGCTATCCTGTGAAACGTTCTTTTTAGTTACAACTGTTTCCACTCCAGTTACAGTTGCTTGCTTCATGATTGGAGGTAGTTTGATAGATCCACTTGTAAGGCTTGCAATATCAGGCATTGAACCAGTTATGAAATCACCTAAGGCAATATCCTCTCCTAATTCATCAAAAGCTCCAATAATAGCGTTTGCCATTCTCTCAGTCTCCTTAACAGCATAACTACTAAGGGATACGATACCGTTAGCAAGTCCTTCAGTTACGAACTCCCCCATACCATACATTAAGCGAGAAGGTGAGTGGATATCAAAGAAGTCAGCAATTCCATCTTTAATACTAGAACCGACCTTTTTTACAGCAGAAACGGCTTTTCCAACCATTCCAGTGATACCATTAATTAAACCTTGAATAATATTTTTACCTGCGTTTACAAGCCAGTTTCCTGCATCTGAGAAACATTTAGTTATCCCGCCAATTACTTTACCTGTGATGGTTGATAGAAGCTGTCCTATTAATGATAAGATACCTTTAATCAGTTCTGCGAGAATCTGCATCCCGGCTCTCCAAATCTGAGGTAAATTAGAGATTAAAACCCTTACTATTTCAACGATAAGTTTTAGCGCGGTAGAGATCAGCTGAGGTAAGATCTGAATAATACCTTTAATCAGCTCTTGTAGGATTTTCATCCCCGCCTGCCAAATTTTCGGCAGGTTATCTATCAAAATTCTCACTAGCTCTATTATGATTTTTATCCCCGCATTTATCAGATCAGGTAAAATTTTTATAATTCCCTTAATGAGCTCCATTAAAATTTTCATCCCTGCATCAAGTAGCTTAGGGAGATTCTGTAGTATCATATCGCAAAGTTTAGTAATCAGAAGTATAGCTGTCTGTATTAGTTGGGGTAATACTTTTATAATTCCATCTATCAGCGCCATTAGGATTTTTATTCCTGCATCAATAATTTTGGGCAGAAGCGACACTAAAGATTCGACTAATTTATTTATTACCTTGATACACGCATCAATAATCGCAGGTAAACTTTTTACAATTCCGTCAATTACTGCCATTAGGATTTTTATTCCTGCGTCTAGCACTAGAGGTAGCAGGACACCAACCGTATTTACCCATGAATTTATCATCGTAGTGACCACATTTACGATTGTAGTCACTATTTGAGGTAGGACCTGCACGATCCCCTCTATTACCTTAGTCAAAATTTCGATTCCTTTGTTGAGGAATTCAGGGAGATACGTAGTGATTAGCGTTACCGTTGAAGTTATTATGTTGGTAATTGAGCTAGTCAGAATTGGCAACATCGTATTCATTCCCTCTACTATCGTAGGAAGGAAACGTGCTGCAGTGATTAGTAATGCAGGTAACCCGCCTAAAAGTAAAGAAATCAATGTAGGCATGATTGTCATGAAAATCTGACCTAGTTGAGAAGTGTCTCCACCTAATGCTAACTTGAATGCCTCTACTAAACTTAAAATTGATGTCTTAATAGATGTAACCATATTAAGGATAATGCTACCCATGAAGTCCGCTACTGGTTGCCATGAAGCGGGTAAGTGCGTAAACCAGTCATTCATCAAGTCACCGTCTAATATGACACCTAGAAAGAATTTACTTAGGTTTGCTAGATTCTGACCGAACTGAGTTATCACGGGAAAAGCCCCAGTAATAGCGTTACTCATAGTAGCAATTATTCCGCCAATCGACTCTGCTACTGGTTGCCATGTCGCAGGTAGATGAGTAAACCAGTCATTCATTGTATCTCCATCTAAAGCAACACCTACAAAGAATCGACCTAGGTTTAATAGATTCTGACCAAACTGTGTAATTACAGGGAATAGTCCAGTGATACTGTTACTTATCTTTGCTAACACTTGCCCAATCGCTTCAGCAACTCCTTGCCAACTCTCGGGCAGATGAGTGAACCAGTCATTCATTGTATCTCCGTCAGCAATTACACCTAAGAAGAATTTACCTAAGTTGAGCATGTTTGTGCCAAAGTTTTTAATGGCTTCTATACAACCGTTAACGGCGTTTCTAAATGTCTCACTAGTTTTATAGAAATGGGTGAAACCTACTACGAGTCCTGATATAGCTGCCGCTAGAATCCATACAGGGGCGCTCATAGTAGCAAACATTGTAATGATAGGCATCATGATAGGTCGTAGCGCAAAGAGGATTGCTCTCAGCCCTTTAAAGTAGCCTATCCCTAAAGCTAATGGTGTCATAACTACCATTAAAGCAGGGACTATCATCAGCATACCTTGAATGAATTTTGCTATCGTAGGATGAGCCTCATTGAAGGCTATGACCATTTCAGCAATCTTTGCTATGAAGTTATACATAGGAATCATAACCGCAGCAAAGGCTTGTCTCATAGGCTCAAACGCCTTAGCAAGCTTTTCTAACATGTTGTTGAATGCTTCAGCGTATTGCGTATTCTCTTTCATTACAGATCCATGTAGAGCTCCGTAGAACTTAACAGCGCCTGCTGTAGCGAGTCCAAACACTATAGGCATGTGCATCATCTTAGCATTTAAATCTCGGATGAAGTCATTATATTGCTTTACAGAAGCATTAGCTCCTAAGAATTCAAGGGCTAACTGTTGAGGTGATCCGCTACGTGCTAACCTGTCTAGAGCGTCTGTAGCATGTAAGGCAAGCCTAGCCGTACTATATAGAGGGTTATTCATTACAGTTAGATTGTTTTGCACACGAGAAGCCATAGAGGACATATTATTCATAGCCCCTATAGTTTGCAACATTGATTGCATATACATGCGGTTACTATTCATGGCTTGGTCATTAGCTGACTTCATAGCTTTCCCATAAGAGTTAGCTTGTGAGATTAACTCATTGACGCTACCTGTGTAGTTTCCTGTCTGTTGTCCTAATTGGAAGAATCCATATTGAGCCTCTATCTGAGCCTCTCGCACAGCTTGCATACCTGCTTTTTGTTGGCGAGAGGCGTTTTTCATTTCATTCATCATGTCCATATGAGCTTGTGACACTTGAGTATAGCCTCTAGCAATATCTCTATTCATCTGAGTAAATTCACTTCCGAAAGTATTACGCATTTCCCGCGCAGTACTTCCCATATTAGAACCTACTCGGCTTAATTCTCTATTGGTTTGCTCGACGTCTCTTCTAATATTCGAACTATCGAGCCTGGTTTGTATCTGAACTTGTCCATCAGCCATAGCGTATTTACTTCCTTTGTTTTATTTTTTAGAGGGCACTCCTCATCCGTACAGATGCAAGCATTACAAACCCTATAAAAAAACTCAGAATGCTCTATGCGAGCTTCTATTCTTGCTCGGATGCATTTGCTTTCTGTGCAAGTCCCATTTCTCGTATAGCTCTCTTACGTGCTTCCTGCTGTTGTTGGAATTCTTTAAGTTGTTGCGCTTCACGTTGCGCTTTAGCTTGCGGCAACTCATAGTGCTCCTTCATCTTCCTAGCGTGTTTCACTTCATCAGCATTTTCCTTTGTCTTCTTAGGAATCTCGCTAGTTCTATGCTTGATTGCTATTTTCATTTGAGTATCATCAGAAAGGTTATTGAAGAGTGCTATAAATTGATTCCATAAGAGTTTTCCTTGCTGTTCAATCAAATCAATCCGATAGTCATAAAGAAAGGATGAGTATATTCTCTCAGCGTCAATAGTGAAGTCCACTACAGGAACACTGGAAGATTCCTCATCCTTGTCTTCTCCACCTGGGGAGCTGTCTGTATGCAATTGATTGCTTTCTAATTCACCTTTCTTGCCGTCCTTTTCTAATTCAACATTAAGTTTCTCTCGGAATATGAGTTTAAGTAGATCCATCTTCTGAGTAGTATCTAGTTGGGCTAGCAGGGAGTTTTCTACTACAAGCATATGCAGAGCGGTGATTGGCTTTTGGTTTTCTCTTACAGTAGCATCATCAAATAATTGGAACATAAGCAGGATATTATCAAAAGAGAGGTTAAGTTCTACAGCTACCCCTCCAAAGTAGACAACATCGTAACTTCTTTCTGTGAGACTGAATAATGACTTATCCATATGTCAGCACCCTTTGTTATTACTTCTTGATATTAGCTAAATACTTGTTGTTTACTTTGCCTGCACTCTTCTGTAACTCATCTTGTACCAGGTCCATCATGTAATCGATTAGGCCTACTAAGTTCATGCTAGAGCGTCCAGCTTTATCATAAAGTTCCTCGAAAGTGTCAGCACCTAAGAAGATCTCGATAGCATCTCTCATTAGTTCCTTCTGCTTCTCAGCCATCTCTTTAAGTTGCTCCACAGTTGCCTCCTGTACGTCTGGTACTAGCTTCTGAGCTTCTTGTACTTTAACTTCATACGCTTTAAATGACACTTGATATTGAAGCATTGAATCATCATCAAAAGCTACACGGTAAAGCTTACCTGCAACGTCGATTTCCTTGTAAGTTTTATCGAAATTAAATTGTAATACGTTTGATACAGCGTTCATTTCGTTTGTCATAATTGGTAATCTCCTTTTAAGTTGGTTTTGTATTATCTCCGTCGAGACTGATTTAAAGATATTCGAATACATTTAAATGCAATATGTTAGTCATTATTGATAAATGAGGGACTAGAGAATACTGCTCCCTAGCCGTCTCATATGCTTACTACTTAGCCATATCTACCTTAAGGAGCAACTGGCTCAGTGTACTCAGGGACGCCGTCAAACGAGATAGTGAACTCAATCTCACCTTTAGACACAGCGTCACCACCTGGAACTTTAATGTCAGAAATAGTAGCTCGACCTTCAAATATTCCTCCATCAGGCTCAGTTACACGGAATGGAATCTTACGGGCTTCACCTGTTTGGTTAGCCAATCGCATAATGTAGTTTTGAGCTTCGTCCTTATAGTCACGGTGGCCTTCAAATCCGTAAGACATCATGAATCCGATAACATCACGCTCAGAGGCTCCGCCTCCGTCGAAATAAGCATTCTCTTCAGACTCTTCATTGTTATCAGGGTCTAAAGAAGAAATACCGCGAGCAATGCGTGTCCATTTAGGTGTAGCTGATCCTTTTCCTAAGTCGATGTCAAATTTGTAAAGATGATTTAATAAAAATGCCATATATTATTTACCTCCTATTTCTAATTCCACACTAAATAGTGCCGTATATATAAACTCGTTAGCATCTGTTTTCTCAACGAAATTAGGCTCCACATACACATTCAATCGTCTTAGTGTATAGGAGCCATCTATAGCGTTAAAAACACGCTTATGAACGTTATTCAATTCACGTGCAATTGCTTCTGTAGTGTTATTAACCTCTAATTGGTTATCACTCTTCACAAGCACTTGAAACTGCTTATTTATAATCTCACCTTCGAAATATTGTTCGCCAAGAGCAGACGGGATCATCCGCATGGCAATGCTTTTTCTTGGAGTATTGTTAGTTCCCATATCTAACAAATCAGCCTTTATATTAGCGAACATTATTTTCGGTGGTAATGTAGTGTCTAAATGATTTTTCACTGAATCTATCAACCATTTCATATGAATTACCTACAAATTGTCTTTCGTTTTTTGTTCTACTATTCGAACCCAGTCATCTAAGTGGGCAGCTTTAGCAGCTTCGAACCATAAGCCTTGAGCATTAGTATTGGTATCGTGAGAAAATTTATATTGCGGATTGTAATACAAGCGCCGCGCATAAGGAGTGTTCCATTCGACATGACCTTCTCCCAGTTGACTGAATCTAACACCAGAACGAATTAACTCACCAGTATCTTCCGGAGCATAATAATTACTGTCCTTTAGAACTTGCTGATCTAGAGCAAACTGAGCTTTTTCAGTCGCACTTATTACCTTGCTTTCAAGCATACCTGTATCAACTTGAACATTTACCCGAATCATACAAGTATCACCTCCACATGGTGAAGTCTGCTGCGATCATACAAATCACTGACTTTGCTAACGGTCATTTCTTTTCCGTTAAATATGACTTTGGATTTCTCTTTGAAAGTAACTGGAGTTGAATGTACTGCATCATGGAATAACAGTGTTTGCATAACGACACTATCCCCATTACCATTCAATACAACTGATCGTTTAGGTTCAATTCGAACTCTTTCAATCGTTATAGCGGGTGCATAGTTATCATTACCACCCCAAGTATCATCCTCGCCCTTATAATCCAAATACTCGACTGTATGGATTAATAATGACCGTCTAATTGGTTTAGCCATTCACGCACAACCCTGCATATAACAAACCAGTCGGTCTAAGAAACTTCGTAACTGAAATTGCATACTGAGTATAGAAATTAGCTGCGGTATTATCTCCTGCGCTCGTTCCGTTTTCAGAATAAGCACCAACAGAGAAACCACCGCCACCTTCACTTACAGTTGCGGAAGTCTCACCATTGATTACTAAGAATTCAACTTGTGCAGCAGTAGCTTTTTTCACTTGGTCACGAATAAAAGGAGCGACTTTATCAAAGTCAACTCCTTGAAGTTTGTAACCTATGACGCTATCTATCTGTTCACTGGCTCTTTTTATCATTCGATTTAATAACGCTACATCTGACACTGGAGTCCCTTCGTAGTCGTTATTATAGTAATCAACATCTATATAAGGCATATGACCACCTACTTAACAGCTTTTTTCGGTGCTTTTAACTCCGCTAATTCAGCCTCTAGCGCATCGATTTTATCAAGTGCTTGATTGTACTCTTGTACCGAAATGTTACGGCCGCCAGTAGCACGTTTCAGAATCTTGCCTTCGTCGTTAATTTGGTCGTAACCGTCATTAAGATAGCTTGCTAAAAAATCTTTTTCGATATTAAGGACTTTATTTAATCGTTTTACTTTTACTGCACTACTCATGTAACCACCATTCCTTTCATAATAAAAAGAGAAGCTGTAAAAGCCTCTCTTATGCAGAAGTAATATTGAATTTAACGCCGTCTACTTTAGCTCCTAAGATAAATACATCCCAATATTTACGCTCGTAGTAAAGGTATTTTCCACCTGTTGTCGCGCTTGGTTGATCTAAGCTTACGAATTCATATTGTTGTGGTGATACTACTGATAGCGGATGAACTAAAATCATGTTGATTTGTTTTGCAGCCGCATCAGCTACAGCTCCGTTTGTAAAGTTGTAAGCTGTTTTCATACGAGAAGAAGGAACAGAAACGATAGTTACATCATCAAGTGAATATACACCGCGATTCGCATCATTTTCCCCTCTACCCTTGATATCAAGATTGCGCTGAATACCCTCTGCTTCTTTTAGCAATTTCTTAATAACTGGCGTTACATAAAGGATACGTCCTTGTTGTGGAACTTCCGCTTCATCTTGCTCTAACATCATTTGATCAAATACACCTAACACATTCGATTTATCTAATACAGTAACGTCAGCTGTTTTACCTGCTGCAGTATATTCAGAGTAAAGTTTAGAAGCCATGTATTTATCATGTTCTGGTGTTGCTTCTTCATCGTTGAATACGCGTGTAATGTTCGCGATTGTTAAAGCCATGTTTGTTTCGTCAACGTCAACTGGATCAACTAAAGTACGGAATTCTCGGTCATGACCTAAAGTTTTTGGCTCAAATGAGTTATCGACACGACGAGTAGTGTTACCTACAACATCACGGTTAACGTCAGTATATCCACCTACTTTAATGCGTGGAATTTGAATCGTTTTAGCACCAGACCATTTTACGATTGCGTTATTAGGTGTATTGTATAATGCTCCGAAAGATAAACCTTGTGCGAATTTTTGAACAAGCACTTCTTGATATTGTGTAGCGTAATTTAAGTTAGCCATTAATAAATCTCTCCTTGTTTTAAATGATTTTTAGCAAAACAAAAAGCCATCTATAAAGATGACTCGTTTAAAACCTATTGCTTTTTAACTCCGAATGCAGTAGCCCACTTTTCGGATTCGGTCATCGATTGTTGTTGATGTTGGCCGTTAGAGAATGTAGGTTTCGGTTTACCTGGATCGGCAGGTGGTTCTTCCACTACACCTTTGAAGTAAGGGTGCTTTTCCACAACCATTTCAATAGCTTTTGTGATGTCTACATCATCACTTACCTTTGTTTTAGCAAGAGTAATAACATCGTTTATACTATCTTCTTTAATACCTGACTTAATCGCAGCGTTCTCTGCTTGCAAATTAAAAAGAGACTCATTTTTTTCTTGTAACTGAGTCTCATACGTCGTTAACTTTTCATCTCGCTTTTGCTGATCTGTTTTTAAAGATTCTTGATGCTCATTCCAACCTTTTAATGTATCTTTTAGTTGGTTTAAGTCTTCTACACCGAGTTTCTTTAGTAGCGCTGCTTCTTGCTGTTGTTTAGCTTCATCCATCTGCTCTTGTGTGAAAGTAACAGGTGGAGTAACATCAGGGTTTACAGGAGGCTCCGGCGGTGTTGCAGGTGGCGTTACATTTGGATCACCTCCTTCCGGTACAGGTGGTGTTGCGTTTGGATCTTCGGAAAAATGTTGCATTCCGTTTAGTCGTAATCTAAATGGTTTTAACATATTAAAGAGCCCCTTTCTCTGTAAGTTCGCATTGCAAACGGTATCCTTCTAATTCCCAAATCTTATTAACGATTCTTTCTTTGCAACATTCAACGCCAATTTTCACATCATAATTAGCAGGATCTACACATACGCTTGATTCAGTAAGAATAAATCCGTTTGGTAATTTGGCAACTACTACTGTGCGCTTCCCATGAAACTCTTCTATTGTCCAATGAGTCTTTTCTAAAATACTATTAATATCTTCCTGAGTAATCGTGTTTTTCATTATGATTCACTCCTATATAATTTGTTCTCTATTAGATTGACGTTTTCTACCTGTAGCTTTTATGAAGTCCCTCATGTTAGCCTGACGTTGTGATACTTTGTTTTTAGCAAATTTTACGCCATCTGCATCACCAATAGCTTCTAACATCTTCACTTCTCTTTTTGCTTTTTTGATTTGTCTTTCTAATGATCGCTGTTGTTGACTTTCTTCATACGCTTTTTCATTTTCGGATTCGTCGTATGGTTCGTATGTTTGTTTAGACATACCTTCGATATAGACATACTTAATATGACGACAATTGCAACCTAATAAGCCGGAAGCTTCTCCGTATGTTGTCGTTGAAAATGCAGGATACTTTTTGCTCTTTCCGCTCATTGAATAAATCTTACCTTGATACGGAGCGCATCCGGGCCTAGCGGATAAATGCGAGCTTACTTCAACTAAATCAGCGTCGTATTCCTTCATACGTTCATCCTGCATCTCATTAGCAACGTTATTACTTGTGGACCTGCAGACAAGATTCACATATCCTTCTGTACTCCAACGTCTCCCTGCCTTATCAACTAAAGCAGGAATACCTTTCTGAGCCCATTTAGAAATAGTCTGTCTAAGTGCTTGTTGCGGCGTTATAACACCACCAAGCACTTTCCCTACCGTTTGATTTAAAACATCAAGATAGACTTGTTGAGCCTGATTAAGCATCGTTGTATTAACGAGATTAAAAGTCTCTAATGCTTGTCTTTCATATGCATTTAGAATGCTGATTAAAGCAGCGCTTGTTGATATTGGAGGCGCTACTTTCAATAGTCCTAATTTAACAGCCTTTGTATAAATACTTTCATGCTGATCTATCGCGGCTGAACCTGCATTTTGTAGCATTGCTTTCACTTCTTCAGCCGTTTTACCGCTATGACGGGCGATAGTATTTAATTGCTGTTTGTTTAGGACTCCTAATTTATTTAATTGAACCATTCTCCAGTGTTGATATTGTTCGTTACTATCAGCAGTTAGCAGCAGATCCATATCGTTTTTAAGGATTCTGGCCATGTTTAAAAGCAACTCTTCTTCAATCGCATTGTAAATATCAACTACGAATATAGAGAGCTGCTGTAATTTCTCAGGAGGTAATGCCATGATTACTCAGCTCCTGGATCATTATTTTTCTGTTGATTCCCTTCCAATCCGAAGAAATCAACATTTTCAGGAAGGGCCATTCTATTCTCTTCCGTTATTTCTTCTAATAATTGTTCTGCTTCTTCTTCAGAAACACCGTGTATTTTCATGATAGCTTTTTTCTTACTCGTTAGATTGGCTGAAACAAGTAAGATTTGCTTATTAATCTCGGCTGTTTGGTCCTCGGCAATAGAATCATCAAAAGTAACTGTCACTTCATAGTCATCAGTACTTTCGAATTCTTCATATAAAGAAGCAACTTCGATAATAATGTCCACTAAATCGCGAATTCCATCTTCAATAATCGTTTCATGTGACTGCTTCGTTTTAAATGTCTTGGAGTTCTCGCTAACAACCTCTGTAGCTGTTTTAACTCCTTGTCCATCAAAACTAAATGCTCCAGTTGAGAAGCCCGTTTGCATCGAAAGGTAGTTTAATAGAGCGTTAATAGCTGCTTTATGTTCTTCTACACGTAACTCGACAGAAATATCTTGTATCTTCTGTGCGTTATCTTCGAATTTCATAGCTTCATATACTTCATCTGTAGCATCGAAATATCTATGAGACATACCAGACTGTGGATCAGTAACGTGTTTAATAGCAGAAGCAGGTACAATAATACGTTTCTTCCCTAATACGAACTCCCTTTGGAAACTATCAAAAGCAGTATCTAGAGCTTTCAATACATCTAGTGAATTCGCATAAGTAGAGATGCCGAGCGGTGAATATAAGTCGAAATTATTCGCTGTATTCGGTTTGAAGTAAACGAACATCGGTTTAGATAAGTTATCAATACGAACTTCTTCTTCTAAATCAGCATATAGAGCGGATAAAGAAACCTTTGTGCCTAATTCACCTTTATTTTTACTTTCATACAGTTCATTTTTAATTACATGCTGTTCTCCTTCGATTAAATGCCATTCGAGCAGCGTGTAATACTTGTCGCCTTTAGTCGATTCATTTATAAATACACCTTCAGTGACTTTGTTGTTGTCCCACGATACAGGGATAAAGCAGTCTGCTGTAACGTACGATAGTTTGATACCACCATCCCAATACACTTTGATAACCATTCCACCAAGAGCTAACATGTATTCTAGGTATCTTTGAAATTCTCTTGTAAAGTTATTCTCATCTAAAACATTTTTAATATCACTTGAGAGCTTTTCATCTGAGATATTAATAGAACATTTCTCATTAAAGATAAGAGAAGCCATCTCTTGTGATACGACTTTTGCCATGTTCAATGAAGCCATACGGCGTTGTTTTTGCCCTTCAATGGTTTGATATTTAAGATCGTGCCATTCAGCAAAATGTCCGGTGTAAATAGCTTTCCACATATCGATTAACTGATATGATTCTTCTTTAATGGAGATTTTTCTATTATCGGTAACTTTCTTGATACCTTTTAATATGCCCAACTTATAAAGCACCTCCTTGCATTTATTGATGATCGCTTTAAACATGCTTTCACCACCTTATTTAACATAGTTCTTATAGAAGTAATTGTTTGAATAGCGAGCTTCGTCTAAACAATGGTTAAAATTATCAATCGGACTTCCGTTGTCTAAACGTACATACATACCAATCTCTTTTAAGAAATGGTAATGATCATATTCGTCACACTCAACAAGAAAGAATTGCTCGTTTGTAATGGAGTTTTGAAGTCTTTCGATACCAACTTCAATACCTTTCGCTGATCCAGTAACATCATGCGCATTATTGTCTGCTCCAGTTGTATTAATTCCTATTAAGTGAAGTTCTTCTCTCAATGACTTACAGGCCGGATCGACAAACACTTCTGTATAACGCATTTCAAAGCGTTTAACGCACCATTCTATAAACATCTTTATTTCTTTAGCGTAAGTGGACATTGCTTTAACTTGTCCTGTTTCACTACCGCTATGACAGTAGTTAGCAACTCGGAACATTCTAAATTTACCCTGAAAACGAGTTATTATATTACAGCTACATGAAGTCGCATCACTTTGCCCACCATCCGCCGTAAAGAACATTTCAAATCGTTCGCCTAATATCGCATGTTCGATATTTTTATTCATATCAAACATCGAATAAATAACACCTTGAGGCATTACACGTTTACCGTACCAATCTCGCTCCAATAGATACGGATTCTTTGCCAGTGTATCGTGTATTTCCTGTTTCCTTACATCTGTTAATATCGGGTTATCTCGTGGAGTCCAATGAGTCCAGCGTGTGTTTTGAACGTCAAATACTTCCGATATAACAGGATGATTAGGAGCAGGAGGGTTTAAGTCTGCCAAATGGTAACGGTCCTGCGCTGCGAATGTACGTCGAAAACATTCTTGTATCATTCCCATATTCAATAGATTAATTTCGCAGAATACAACGCTACCAAGTGACATCCCTGTAATAGCTCCGACACTGTTGCTTTTCCCTCCACCTTTATAAAACACTTTCTTAATACCATTCGGCGTATGGATTTCTAAATGAGATCCAAGTTCGTTATGCTTTATCTCAGCTAATTCACCGAAAATATGAATTAAACCAGTACCGTCGCCATCAATAAATAATCGCTGTGCTTGTTCTTGGTTGTAAGCAACAATTAAATGGTTCGCATCCCTGGAATTAATTAAGTATCTTGCATATCTAAAATGACCTGCAGTTGTCTTTCCGGAACGTGGCGTTATGTACCTTCGTTCACTTCTAATGTGTAGTTAAAAGGAGCTTTAATTACGCTCTTTTGCTTCTCAGAAAAAATGATCTTAGGCATAGCACCACCCCCTTTTATTACTCCAATACATCCATTAAGGATTCTAACAATGAAGTATCTTTCGTTTGACCGCGTAATTTTTTAGCACGTAATTCAGCGAATTCTGTTTCTGCTTTCGTCTTATCAAGTGTTAGACGCATGTTAGCTATCTTCAGCAATCGTTCATCATCCTCGTGCGCTAATGTCACGAAACGAGTGATTAAATTGGATAGTGTAGTCATAGCCTTTGAATAAGCCTGAAGCAGCTTTGCCTGTTTATCATGAGCAAAGTCTATCGTGTATGTGGTGCTTTCTCCAGACGACGTTATTTCCTCTGACATATCATCCTTATCCCTAACATGCATGATGCGTTGTGAATTCATAATGTTAAAGTATTGTAGATGGATAGCACTCCATAACATATCTATTTCAGTATGGTTTTGTATTTCATCAAGTAACTCCATTGCGTGCGGATCATCGTTAGGAATTATCTTTTTGAATAATCCATGTGTAGTTGCATTGTCATTTCCTTTTGGTGGACCATGACCTACAGCATTCTTATTACCATACTTAGGACTCTTGTTACCAGGATTACCAACTGCATTCTTATTATTAAGGGGTGCACCTGTTTTCTTGGTTTGGGTGCATCCTTTTTCATCATTTGGGTGCACCCCTTTTCGATTCCAACCATGCCTTTTTCTCCAAGACTTAATTGTATTCACACTAACCTCGTATTTCTCAGCCAGTTCCTTATACTTCATACCTTGCATGTAATCTTCTTGAGCTAACTCGTGTTTTTGTTTCACTTCACATCACCCACCACCTTCTATATTAATAGGAAGTAATTTGTCTAACTCCTCCTTGTGCTAAATGCTTTATAAAATTCGCTACTGTAATTGTTCTACTATCTCATTAAATAACTTCTGCCCTTTTTCCGGATATCTTTCTAATCCGCCATCAGCAAAGTATTCACCTTCGTTACTAATCATTTCAATCAACACTTCTCCCTTTTCCCAAACCTGTAAAGAGAATGCTACACATGATTCAAATTCTTTTAGTGCTCCCTCTCTGTCTGTAGTAGCTAACATAATATCCATATCAGCATTGTCCCACATCACAACTGTATAGATCAGCATGAAATCACCTCACACAAAATAAAAAAAGCAGCTGTTAGGCTACTTTAAAGTAAATGATTTAATCTTGAGTTCCCTATGCTTTTTAGACCAGATAAAGAGTACATAATATCTTGATGTTTAACCATTCTTTTATGATTGCGCGGTATCTTAAAATCTTTTCTATGCCCTTTCAATAAGTTAATGGTTTTTATATCCATATTAAGTGCATCGGCTAGAAGATTAGGGTTATATCCACTATCTAGTAAGGAAAGAACCTCGTAAAACATTGATGTCCCACCAACCAAATTAATTAACTCTTTTTTAAGTTTGTTTCTTTCTCTGACTCTATTCTTCTGCGCCTCCAGTATTTCTGGTGTTGTTTCACGTTGCTTTCCTTTTTCGATATCTCTAACAACATCTTCAATTGCAGCTTGTTCAAACGCTTTATCTCTTTTAGCAACAAGTACAATAGAACTGTATTTTTCATTTGTACTTTTAATGTATTCTGTATATAGATCAGGGAATTCTTCTTGTACTTCTTTATTCAATACTGTCTTATATTCAATCATACAGGTAATCTCTAATAAGGAGCGTTTTAATGGACTGTCTTCAATGATATAAGCGACTTTATTAAATAAATGTGAATGGTCTTTTGTATTTGAATAGCCTTTGAAATGAGCTTGAACTCTATTTTTTATCCTATGAGCTTTACCAACATAAACAATCTTATCGTTGTGGTCTGCGATTAAGTAAATGCCACTGTCGAGATTGTGTATTGTATTATAAAAATCTTGAAAACGCATGAAATTTAATTCTCTCATATCGTTACTCATCCTACATAATCCCCTTTTCTTTTGCTCTCTCATAAAGAACCGTACGACTTACTCCAGTAACTTCGCATATCTTTTTAACTGTGTAGCCATTATCTTCACGATTAGCGAGCAACTCTAAAGCATGCTCCATTTTAGGGTTTTTATCACCGTATTTCTTGGGTCTTCCTTTATATACGCCGCGTTGTTTAGCAAGGTCTATCCCTTCTCTTTGGCGCATCTTGAGTAAGTCCCTTTCCAACTGGTTAACACCAGCCATTACAGTGAGTAGGAAAGTACTGTATGGGTTATCACTAGTCGTATCAAGCCAAGTATCTTTTATTGATTTAATCGAAGCACCTTTACTCTTAATCACTTCGATTAGCTCAAATAAATCCTTTGTACTACGGCTAATACGAGTTAAATCAGTAACAACAATCGTGTCACCTTCTTTTAAACTATCGAGCATCAATTGTAGTTCTTCTCTGTTTGTTGTTACTCCGCTTGTTTTCTCTTCATACACATGATCACATCCATAATCATTTAGCTGTTTCAATTGTCTAGCTAAATTTTGTTCTTGTGTAGAAACACGAGCATAACCAATTATCATAATATCTTCCCCTTTGTCCGTTAACGTGTTCGGAAATTAATTCTAAGTACATAATACCATTTATTTTCCGTACATGTAAACAGGACGTTAAGAAATATGATGAATTCGTTTACTCTTTTGCGTCCGTATAGGGTAGACCTAAACAGGACATTTAACTACCTCTATTTCCGTTCGTTGTGTTCGTTTGTTTTGTCAGACTCAGCAAGCTCATCAATGATATCATCAAACACTTCTGTTCTATCAAATTGTCCCCATTCACTACCACTATAGATTTCATTATCACATGCACTACAAGTTAGGTCGTATTCATATCCCTCACAACCACACGATGCCCCACACGTTGTATTCATATAATAAATATCACCATCATCGTTAAGATGACCACACTTCTTACATTCGATCGTCTTTGTCATCCCCTCACCCCTTATCATCCCTTAACAACAAACAAGACGCCACCAAGATCACGGTAGCACCTACGATAATTGCTATTGGTTTAATCATTGTTACAGTAGCAATCCTAATTCCCGTTGAATTCCGGATAACGTGTGTCCATACGCATAACCTACAATACGAATACCTGGAGCGTATCTATGCTCTAAGTCTTCATTGTAAGTTTTCTTGTAATACTCTAGTTTTAAAGCAATATTGTGTTTATCATTAATAATTAACTCATCACTAGGGAATTCGTCCATTTCGATCTGTACAGCTACATAGTTAGCCTCTACATTTGCCGCTTCATTAAAACACTCTTCTAATCCTTCTAATGTTAATTCCATATTCATCCTCCTATCCAAATATCCACTTCATTCATATTCACGTTTAATATGTAATTTCTATATAACAAAGAAAAAAGCACCCGTTATGGATGCTTTTCTTACCTTTTATTATAAATTTTCAATAATCTTCCCGATTCTACTATTCACTTCGTCAATATTCTCTCTTAATACTTTTAAGAGTTCTTCAACTTCAGAAATATCTTCGATTTCGTCCCTGATAATTTTATTTAAATGAAATTCGACATCTTCAAATTTATAAAAGAAATCATAGAATACTGCATCTTGAATAACTTCTCTTTCGTGATGAAACATTTTCGCCTGTAGACCGTTTGTTAAAGCTTTATTTAAAAACCCTAAAGAAACTAAATATCTAGAATCATTTTCACGTTTTTTAAGGACGCTACATGCAATACTAATGTCATTGTAGGCACGTCGCATTAAATGTTCCATTAGGAAAAGATCGTGTTTAATTTTATCATTCATAGTTCATTATCCCCTCCTCCCCATTCTATCTATTCGACAGAAAAGAAGGATATCCTACAAAACAAAAAGCCATCACCGAAGTGACAGCTTTCTTTCAAGGGGATGGGAGAAAAGAGAGAAAACAAATGGCAATAAGTATCTCTACATTCAAGATTGAGGTGAGGTACTCTCAACCTTCTCCAAGCCACCGCATCAACTAGTATGGCTACACGCCCCGTGTTCGGTGACTGGGAGAAGAATAAGAATCTTCTCGTTTATACTCCGTGGAGTCGGTGATACGAACACCCTTTTTGTTATATTTCGTCCCGTGACAGATGAAATAACAACGTGATTATATAAAGGGAATCAATCTTTATATACAAGACAGTACTGCATTTTTCCACTGCCTTACTCTAGATAACAAGATTAGTAGGGGGACATACGCGGACAAGGGGAATTATCCGTCTTATTATCTAGAGTAAAGGAGTGACTAGTTCCTTTACACCCTGTTTTATCCCAATAGTAAAAATCGTGAGTAATTACTATAGGTGATAATTCAAGTTACGTATACAACCATTTTATAACGTGTGACTTTTTAGAACGAGTTCACTCAATCATGAGCAACCCCCCATTCTAGAAATCAACATAACAGGAATACTGATTTTTATATCAATATTCAATACAGAAGGTGGATTCTGTACTGATCGATTGATACAAATTATAAACAGCATGACGAATGCGAGTTATCTCACACCCGCCACACTGGAATATGTCATTGTAATTCATTCATTGGTCTTTTCGTCTTAACGCGGATTCTTACCGCCTAGCCCGCCCTTATTGCGGTATACGTTACCGTGACATTCTCGCATAAGAACGTTTCACTTATAGGTGTACTAATCCTCTTCGATATGCGGTTGTCAAAGGGCTGTCCAAAGCTCTTTAATGAGCTTGTAAGATAATGATAATTCGAATCGAGCATTTGCTTATCCGCTCCTTTATCGTTAATTTATCCGTGTTTTATCCGTGTTTTCAATCTAAAAATTATACAGTAATAAAATAAACTTCCTGCGCAAAGGATCTACCCTGCAAGAAATATTCCACATCAAAATATATGTTTCTCCTAAAATTCAATATAAGCTCATCCGCTTCATTTATCCCCCAAATATTATGATGTGTAATTTCTCCGTATTGTTTATATGCCCAAGAATCCTTCTTCCATTGAACTACAACTACATCGCCCTTTTTCAGCTTATTAAATTGCTCTTGATTTTCTAACTTAATAGATTTCATTTTATTTAACTCCCTTACCAAAACACTTTATGCAAGTTAATTTTATCCCATCCTCATATAAACCAAACCCATACTTACCAGTGTCTTTTATTTTCGTGATAGTTTCAAACTTAAAACCTTTTCCGTCGCATGCTTTGCATTTTTTATTCTTCATTTGATATTCCCCATTCCCTAAAAAGCATTTATATAATCCTTAGTGCTGTAGCAATCGCCATAATCGCATTCTTCTTCTGAGTATAGAACCAATTGTTTTCTAAAAACATTTGAGCCTTTACATTCTTATCACTTGTCATTCCATTTCTAAGATACTTCCGTTCGATAATCTCTCTTTGCTCTGGATCTAAAGCATGTTCCAACGCACGTTTAATCTGAATGTATTTATAATCATTAATTTTCTTAGTGTCACGTAATTCCGGGAACAAGGAGATATTTTGATTTGAGCATTCTTCCTGATTCTGCATACGAACCATCAAAACTCTGTAACTGAATAACTCCTTTGCTACTTCTTTTTGTATTAATTTATACTCCTCATTCGTGATTTCTGGAAAGAATGCTAATTGCTCCATCTGTAATCCCCCTATTTCTGAATTTGTCTTTTTAACATCACGTAAGGTACGTGAAATTTTACTATCTCTTTGTTGAATAAGGGAATGATGCCTACAATACAGCCCGTTGTCAAAACTTATAAACCTTTATATTTTCAAACAACAAAGCTCAGTAAAGTAGCTCGTTGCCAAAACCTCATAAAAATCTATAAAGTTTGCTTGCTTCCTGATTCTACGTGTCCGATTTTGCCAAAGCTACTCTCGTTTGATATAACACTCCACAGGCGTAAATTCGGATACAACGAATCCTACATATTAGCAGTAACTTTCAAAGTGTCATTCTGCTAATTTATATCGTGATAAGTTTATTGCGGCATTTAAATCCCTATCAATTACATTCCCGCAATCACATTTATAGACTCGATCAGAAAGTTTCAGATCCTTTTTGATGTTTCCACAACATGAACATATTTTTGATGAAGGATACCACATATCAGCCTCTACAAACTCAATTCCATGCTTTTCACATTTGTATTTCATTTTCTCTTTAAAATCATGGAATTTTTGTTGCGCTATAGCTTTTGATAAGTGTTTATTCTTCATCATACCTTTGACATTCAGCTTTTCCATAACAACTCTGCAAGGTTTGGTTTTCACGATTGCATTCGTCGCTTGGTGGATATGATTATCACGTATATTCGTTAATTTCCGATATAGCAACTTTATTCTTTTTTCGATTTTTATAATATTATTAGTTTTGACAAACTTAGTTCCATCCTTATTCATTTCGTATTTACGGGAAAATTTCCGTTGTAATCTACGGAGTCTCTTTTCTAATTTCTTAATAACTGATGTTTTATTGATATTTTCAAATGTCTGTCCATCTGAACATACAGCTAGTTCTTTTATACCTATATCTATGCCAATGCTTTCATTTGTAAGTTGTTGTTTCTCTGTTTCAATCTCAATACCTACAGATATAAACCAATACTTCCCATCAAAGCTAATACGAGGATTTGTATATCTATCTGACGTTGGTATTGTTTCGGATGTCTTAACCCATCCGACTTTTTCAATAATGACACTTTCTCCTTTTACTTTTAACCGTTCATTATCGTTATAAAATGTAGGTTTAGAATGTTTACGACTCTTAAATTTCGGTTTATTTGATTTACCTGTGAAAAATCTTTTGTAAGCTTCACACAAATCTTTTATGGCTTGCTTAGTAATATTGTTTGATACATCATACAACCAACTGTATTCATTCGTTTTCTTCATTTTTGTTAGTTCCTTACGAAGCGCACCATGTGAAATGAATTTATTGCCAGCTTTATATGATTCTTCTTGTTTTTCTAGTGCCCAATTATACGCCCATCTTGCAACCCCACTAGATTTCCAAAGTTGTTTCTCTTGTTCTTCCGTCGGTTTTAAACGTATCTTTTTTGAAAGAATCATTTGTTACTCACCTCCATAATTCAATTATACATTTAACTACATGTAGTTGCAAGTAGTTTTATTTTATGTATAATTTATTATGAGGTGATAAATTATGAATAACCGAGGATTAAAAAATCGTAAAACAATATCAAATGCTATCGATAAAGATCTACATGAACGTTTTGAAAAACTAGCTCAAGAAACACGTATACCTAAATCTAAGTTACTAGATGAAGCTATTGGCGATCTTTTAAAGAAATATCAAGACTCTACAAAATAGTTGTAGGGTCTTTTCAAAGTAGCCCCCACCAATCTACTCTGCATTGTTCCGTTATCCATTAAGCTGTCACTCTTTTGTTAACGGCTGCTGTTCTCTTATCCTCATCATGGATTGCCCAGCCTTCTTCTAAATGTTGCATCAACTCTTGATACTTAAATACATCGGATATCCAAACGTACTGATTACTCCCAAAACCCGGTTCTTTCATATACAACATGTATTCTCTTGTACCCTTGTATCTTGGAATCATCTACTCAGCCCCTTTATGATCTTGTCCATTCACCTAACTTCTTGTCCCATATCACAACGATTAACTCTTGTTTGTATAAGTACTCCCATAACTTCTTACGTATTGGAAATCCTTCATTGATAGCTCGTTTGCTCCCTTTAACATCACAGACCTCTACACGCCCATCTGAGTACGTTACTTTAAAATCCGGTGCAAACCTCATAGCTGACTTTTTCGACTTACCTGACTTCGTTATACTGCTCTTAATCTCAAAAGAAGGGATTAATGTATAGCTAGGGTGGCACTCTATATGAGTGACGTCACCCCTGCTTTTTAAGTACTTGTAATAGTTCATTTCTGACTGTGAATCGAAATTTATTCCGTCATAGGTCACTTTCTTCTGTTTAATTCGTGGTGCGTTCTTCTTAGTTGCTTTTCTCTTTCTAATCAACTAGTAACCTCGCTTTCTATTCAAAGGATTATCTTATTCAAATTTCTTTTTCTCCAAACATTACTAATATGTTGTTTGCTAAATCAACTGCATTTTGTTTATCTAGATATACATAGTTCATTGTTCTTTCTTCATGATTGACTATTTCTATATTCAATTCTCCTTCTGTATCCTTGTACACTCTGACTATTTCATCAGATAAAGTGCAATTATATTCCTTTTTAAAAGACACCTTTATTCATCCTCCATTTCACAACCAAATATTTCAGCGTCAGCTTTTTTATATACCTCTAGTTCTTTAACTCCATTCTCTTCAAGATTTCTTAATAGCTCTTCTGCCATGCTCATACGGTAATAAGTATCTACAGGAATTACTACACTGTCTGGACTACTCCATTCTTTAAGTTTTTCTATAAGTTCTACAATCCCGTCGTAATAACTCTCTTCTACTAAAAGGACTTTCCCGACTCCTTCAATATTCATCCTCTCCCACAAAGATTTATCTTCTTTAATATCATGAGGTTTCATTTCACATTCTCCTTTTACTCATTTATCTTCTCGTCAAGATTGATCTCACATTCTTCACAAATTACCTCTACCGTTCTATCCTCGTTACCTATCATACATGTGAATAACTTATCGTGATGCGGAATACCTTCATGTTCAAATTCCCACCGTTTAATACATATTGGACATATACAATCAATCTTTTTCCCTTTAAGAATCATCTTTACTCTTCCTCCTCATGCATATAGTCAAAGTAGCAGTAACTTATCTCATCAGCCTCTCTCACAAGCTGGAAACATCCCTTTGAGCGTTTATTTTCTATTACGTCAGCATGCTTTTCTTGGCACTCTTTACAGATAGCAACATAGATCATTCTGTTTTCCTCCCAATAATACTTTTACTGAAATTTATTTAATTAGAATTTCATCATTTCTACCGTAAGTTTTCATTGTCTCTAACGCACTTTGTATCGCTATTTCTTTATTAGAATGGAATTTCAAGCACCAGGTATCTCCATTTTCATCTACACCATGAATCTTAGATGTTCCATTTGGAAGACTTGTAATTGTTATCATATTTTTCACTCCCATTCTCCTAACCTCGCTTTCTATTCCATTTGTCCTTTGCACTCTTCAAGAAAATCAATAACTTCCTGAACATGCTCCTTTGTTGTCATACTCTCCATCACGTATCCTGCATCGTTATAAACGTTAACCTTACTTCCTTTAAACTCCATTCCTAACATCCCATCGTCACCTAATAGCTTTACGTTATCTTCCATTCTTTTAACCTCGCTTTCTATTAAAAAGATTATTTTGTTTGGTTTTCAATTTCTAAATTTATAGCTTCCGCATCATCTAACATAAGTAATAAACTTTCTACAACATGCTTTGATTCTGGATTGTTATACGTAACGTAATTACCATCTACCTCTACAATTGTCATTACTCCAGAATGAGTTACCTTTACATCTTTCATATTTCTTCCTCCTTATAGATCAGTACTTCATCCTTCTGAAACTTCAATACACATTCGCACTATCCCATAACTCGATAAAGCTAGTACTATGAAACTACCAATCGCCCACCAAGCGACTCTCCATGATGTTTCAACGCAAGCATGTATTAGTGCACTTGCACTGAACACCATTAAACTTAATGACCATAAGATTGAGTAAGTTATGATCATCTAGTCACTCCTTATATTCCGTTGCTACAACCTCAGCAACCCTTATTTCTTGTTTCACTAAATCCTCTAAGAAGTAGAACGCTTCATACTCACCTTCATCTGCTTTTATGTTTTCAAATTGTTCCCTTTGATTTTCATCTAACTCATATTCAAACGTTACTTTTACTTTCATTTCCCTCTACCCCCTGAATAAAACTCAATATTCCGTCAATACTGTATATGACATTAGATTTTCTCCTTGTTCCCCCTTGGAGAACCGAGCAGTTAGCTTTTGCTAGCTGCTCTTTTGCATTCTGCAATCGCTGTATAAAGTTTCCCTTCCTTGATTTGTTTAATGATTTCTGCATCAACAGATTTTTCAACACTATCCATAAGCTCAATTAATTCATTATTACCTTCCTTGTGAGATATCTTATTTAATCTATCCCAATAAGCGCCCTTTAAAGTGCTCATATCCATTCCCCTTTTCTACAAAATGTTTTTTATAATAAACCTTCAATCTTTGCTATTGCTTCAAATATCGGATAAATTTGCTGAGGCACGACGGCATTGCCCAGAAATCTCAATCTATCTTCGTCCAATCTTGTGGCAGTCCCATCATCCATTCCACAAATTGCGGGTTGATTTTCTTCCCAATATGTTCTGGAAAGTGTTCCCCGATTGATCCCGGCAACGTTTTCCCGTGGCTGCCGTTTGCTTCTGAAGGGCACAACTCTCGGATCGGCTTGTAATTTTGACTTGTCGTTGGAGTGGCCAACAATAAATGTCCGGTATCTTTGATGTGGCGAGCCGACACTGACAGCCGGTAATACGAACGTCCTTGTCGAGTAGTTTTCTTCTTCCAAGTCGGTGAGCACGGTGTCCAAGCCCATTGAGACGTGTCCAGCAACATTTTCTCCAACGAACCAAGTGGGTCCGAGTTCTCTAATGAGTCGGAAGACTTCTGGCCACAACCATCTTTCGTCTTCTGCACCTCTTCGCTTACCAACAAGACTTTCTCCCTGACAGGGATATCCTGCGGAAATAACTCCAATTGAATCAACGTCAACACCTCCATCTATTAATGATTGTTTCGTAAGTTTATATAAATCCGGGAAAATAGGAATGTTAGGATAGTTCTTTCTAAGTACCTTCTGATTGAACTCTTCTATTTCGCAAAAGGCTGCTGTTTCAATTCCAACCCAATCTGCTGCCATACTTATTCCTGCAATTCCCGAACATAGATCTAACATTTTCATTTCCTATTCCCCTTTTCTATTCAAATAACGCTTTTGTTTAGTTTTTAACCCAACAGTACATACGGTTCTTCATCGTCTGTATAATCACCAACAATATCAATATCAAATAAATCAGTGATAACCCCCTGTAGTCCGTAATGTGCTATTTTAATTGTTTCGTTGTCGTCATACTCTTCTAAAGCAATTAACAATTCCTCTTTAGTCATTTTCATTCATCCTTTCTTAACAAAATTCAAATTTGGTCTTAATATCCGATTTTCTGGCGTTGATGGTTCACTTCATTCTTTTCCATGTATGCCACTTCAATTTCTTTATCAGTGAAACCTAGCAATCTTCCTAAACCTAAATATTGTAAGAATACTTCCTCATAATTCTCGAATTCGGGTCCATAAGCGAATTTAGAAACAGACACGTAAATTTCTAAAAACTGTGCTGTTAAATTATTTCCTGTATAAACTTTTATATTGTGTTCATGCAAATAAGGTAAATGTTCTTTATCGTAACCTTTTAACAAGCCTAACGACAAAACGAAATGCACACCGTCCACATACTCCTCAAGTATCACTTCGCGCGGTGATGGCCCTTTCTTACTCCAATCTTTGAAACATCTTGTTTCTTTTGCACATTCACCAACCTCATCCAATAAAGCCAAAACAAGGTTATCAAACCGATCATGCGTGATATTATTCTCCTTAACAATTCGTTCATCCAACGCCTTTTGTATTTCAAATAACTTTTGTAAGTTAATCATTCCATTCCACTCCTTATAAGTAACTTTTCAATTTCTCTTTCTGTTTCTTCAACACTTCCAATGAAAGCTTCGTCTTCCGTTTCTCGTTATCCAATCCCACCAAGTGATATTCCATCTTACGAATCTCGTTTTCCACTACTGCGAGCTCACCTTCCAGCTGTATTTTGGTTTCTTTTTTCACATAATCCCTCCTATAGCCCTAACGCTTCCATAATCTCGCCAATGTTTTCATCAAACCCTCTAAAAGTATGTTTATCCTCATTATTTTCAACAAACACTAATGTCGGCAGCGTATTAGATTCAATTATTGAAACTAAATAATCTCTAGCGTCTTCACTTTCATCAATATTCCTTTCAATAATTTCAACCTCAACCGGACAGTTCTCTAACATTTCCTTTGCTCTCTTGCATTTTGGACAAGAATTTCCAGTGTATATAACGATCTTAGTTGCCATTCTCTTCATTCTCCTTCGCTTCTGCTAATAGTTGAGTTACTTCAAACGTGCCATGCTGTGTATATTTCATTGTGTTTCCTCCTTGTATTAGATCTGCATTCTCATAAATATTTCCTACAACAAACAAATCGTTAGTGAAATCTAATGGAGCATATATTTGTTCTTCCCGACCTTCTAAGTGTTGTTTCGTTTCATATGTGTACCAAGCTCCCTTAAAACTAACTACGCCTAACTGAGAAAACCCATCTACGCAGTCGTAATCGATGATACCTCCACCTGAATCGCGGTTTGGAACAAACGAATCTTGCTCCCAAACATGAACTATGTCACCTTCATAAATTTCGTTACCTTTCGAATCCTTTATCCCTGTGTACTGACTAACCGTTCCCCATTTAACTGGTACAAACCCTTGACCGGATTCCTCGATGTAAGCTAATTTATCGTCATAATTTACAATCGCATTCCCATAAAACCACTTTGTATCACCGTAATCCTCAATCGGCATTCCACGAAACTTAACCTCTCTCATTCTCCCCATCTCCTTTTATCAATTCGAATAACTCTTCTTCATCCATTTCCCAAAGTTGTCGTCCTGTATCTTCTTCCTTATAGATCCCTTTATGTAATAGAACGTCGATGTAGATTTGTTTCCTGTCCATTTACCTATCTCATGCCCTTCACATATTCTTCCTTCAGATCACGAATCAACATAATTTCTTGCGGTCCTGCTTCATGTCCGAGCGAATCCACCTTGTAAAAATACACTTCGCTAGCCATCGTTACACGCGTTATAGCGATATGCTCACCTGTCTGTTTATGAGTCCAGAAACCTCTTAATATAGCTCTCTCTTTGCTTGTCACGGCTTGTCCTCTCCTAACTGATTTGTTTCTTCTTATATTTACGCGGTGGTTTTGTTGCCGCTTCGTATGGATCCATACCTTTATCCATCCTTGCGTAAAACGAAGATGTGCTAATCCCGTTTCCCTTAGCTATTTTTATTAAAGATTCCCATTGTTTGTGTTTTTTTGGTGTTGTTACTGCTTCAAAAGGGTCCATACCACTTTTAAGCCTTTTATATAATGTTGTATGGCTAATTCCATTTTGTTCCGCTAGTTTTTTTATTCCAGCGTTTATTCCTATCCCATATTTTTTCTTTCTAACTGGTACCGTTATAGCACGTTCAATCTCCCATCCACGCTTATTAACTCGTAAATACACATTCATTTTGCTAATGCCGTTCTTAGATGCCTTCTCGTAATCTTCATCAGTAATAACAGGGCCGTAATACTTCACAACACTTCCTCCTTAATTTTTACTGAACAACGTCTACCTGTATTGATTGGCGGTGTTGTCGCCGCTTTTTCTAAATCCCATCCATGAGTATTAACCCTCGACATAAACGTTCGGTAACCAATCCCATTTTCTTCCGCAATATCCAGCCAATATTTTCTATCGGATTTCAATTCATTTGCTGGCCTAGTAGCCGCCTCTTCACATTCCCAACCAAGAAGGTTTATTCTGCTATAAAAAGTACTAATATTTATCCCGTTTTCTTTAGCTTTTTTAATCCATTTTGAATATTTTCTTTCGTATCCATGATTTACTGTTCCCGGCTGGGCCGTCATTGCTTCTTTAATATCCCATCCTAATCGGTAAACCCTGCGATATAATGTGTGATAATTAATTCCGTTCTTCCTAGCAATTGATCGTTCCTCATCAGTTAACCAACGATTTAAAGTCATTTATACCACCGCCTTCTTAGCTCGATGTTTTACGTTTGGAGGAGTCGTTATAGCACGTTCTATATCCCATTTAAGTACAAATACTCTCGTTCTTAACGTTTGTTTCCCTATCCCATTTTTAAGTGCTATATCATACTGAACTGGCTTTATAATGTCCGTTTTACAGTGCGCTCTTAGGGAACATTCACCTGGTGTTAAGATCGGTGTTGTCGCTGCTTCCATCGGGTCCCATTTGTAACGCCTGATTCTGTTGAAGAAATTGATATATGGGATTTCGTTTTGCTGCGCTATCTCCCATTCTTTTGCATACTTTTCTTTCAAACTTACAAACAATGGCTTGGTAATCGCTTCCTCTTTATCCCATCCTTGAATATTGATTCTTTGGTCAACCGTGGCTCTCTTGATACCGTTCTTTTCAGCTAACTCGTAATCTTCCCAATTCGGCACAGGATTGTATTCCATCCCCATTCCCCTCCTAATCTAACTCCATGATTTCAGCTAACGTCCTATCCGATATATAAGTATTGATAATTTGAATCCGTCCGTATTTATCTTTAGCCATTCCCACGGCTTCGCTCTCTGACTTCGCTTCGAACCAACGAAGCTTCCATTTGTCATCCTTATCGTAAAACTCTACTGAGTACGTTATGACGCTTGTGTTACGCTGTAAAAACTTCTCTGAGGTGCTCTTTGCTGAGTAATCAAAACTCCCAACAACATCTTCCAGTGTTAATTGCTTCATGCTACTTCTCCAGCTTTCTCTAACTGTTGTAATCGATACGTTTCTTTTAATCTCTCAATGACTACCTGACGTCTCCTGTCCACTTCTTCAGGTGTAATGTTTGCTGCTTCGCAAACACATGATGCGAATTGATACATCCCTGTTCCTATATCGTTTCTGATTACTCCCGTTCCGTTACATGCACACATCTTAATTCCCCCTTATATTCAAATAACGCTTTTATTCAAAATCCTCATCCCAACGTTCAACTCGACCTCTTGTATAAGACCAAATCCCGTTTTTCTGAAGTGTCTCTAATTCAATTTCTACTGGAATGTATTCATCATCTAATTGCTGACTAATGAAATCTTCAGCTGCTTCTTTTGTAGGTAAGAAACAAGTCTCACTTAAATCCAAAGTAGTCTCTTCTATTGCAAAGTCATAAAAAACATCATCTTGATATTGATAAGCAAGCGCCCAAAACTTCATTCTTTGATTCCCTCTTTCTTAATAAAATTCAAATTTGATAAGTTTTTTTAAACGGTAATGCTTTTCTCCTGTAATCCTTTTTAGAATCCTAAATGTTCAATACGTTTATCTGACGTTTCCTTAAATACAATCGCTTCAGCTTTATTTAAAATCCGACTACCGAGCTTCTTGTCATATTTCTTGAATATGTCTCCACTTGATAAGTTAGTTGTTGTGATAGTTACTTTCCCTTGTCTTCCGTTTGTCACGGCGTATAGTACACGTTGGATGAAGTTGCTTGCTTCGTCCGTTCTGTTCATAGATCCACTCTCTGCGCCTAAATCATCAAGTACCAGGAAGTCAACGCTTGTTAATAGCTCCACGCAATATTCTTCTGTATACTTAGAATCTTTGTTGTTAAAGGAATCCTTGATAAGTCGCATTAATTGTTCAATCTCTACATACAAGCAGCTTTTCATTTTTTGATAGAGTAGTTCGTCATTATCCTTCTCGCCATCTGAAATTTCATAGAAATGGTTTCTTAATTCCTTTAGAATCGAATAAGCTAAATGACTTTTACCTGCACCCTGTACACCTACAATAAATACGTTTTTAACCATTCCTTCTTTTAAACTCTCTATAATGCCTTCTACGAGCTTTTTATTTGTTCTAGTCTCATTACATTCCGTTCTATAATTAGATAGCGTAGCTTCGAGTATTTCCTCGTTACTAATGATGCTGTGCTTTATAAGCATGTTGAATTTCTTAGATCGTTTGATTTTCTTGTAATGATTGTTCGCCTGTTCTTTTAATACTTTGTCGTTTTCCTCAACAACACATCGGGGGCAAACAACTTGTCCTTTAAATTCAATCATTTGAACAGGTTTAACGAATTTTTGACCACCTATTTCGTAAGAATGGTTCATGCATTTATCAGAATGGAAGTTCAC
>NZ_CP036133.1 GCF_018742245.1 Bacillus mycoides | reverse complement strand
AAAATGCCACCACTTTCCCTAGATTAATTGATACCATAAGTCTAGCAAAGCGACGAAATGGAGTCAATTAGAGTAACCCTATACTTATTTTGACACTAACGTATCAAAATCGATAGGGGTCTGCGACGCTTTTCGGCGTTGCCGAGCCATGCTTAGCATGGTAAAAACAAACCTTGGGCTTTGCCCAAACCCACTGGGGAAGAGTTCCCCAGACCCCATAAAAAAACACCCCCAACCCCCTCATTTTTTTGAGGGGGCTCCCTCGCCGGTAGGCAGGGTCAAACGCGTACCGTTTGACAACCACAAGAGGGTTTGGGTGTAGTGAATCTGTCAACTCCTTAATGCTCCCTCCGGTCCGCTTACCGTTGACAGACGCCATATATAACTCGTTTAATTACATTTATTTCATTCCACCTATTGGCGACTGAATACCTGATCCACCACAACAACAATTACCCATACATGCGCTTCAGACGCTCCAAATTAATCCCTAACCTCGATTTAACTTCCTACACATCCAAAAGAATCTATCAGACAAGCTATACTGATTTTATACGATTTGTTTGTTTTTCATTGATTTAAAACTAAACACTTTGTTTAATTTTTAGACATATTATATAAATGTTTATTTATTTTTAACTGAGGTGAATTATTATGATAAATCCTTACTATATTGGAAACAGACAAGCAGGCCCAGTCTTTTCACTCCATGCAACTCAAGTAACAATCCATGCAATGCAACATGCTATGCAACATATGCCATACCATTATCATCCATCTATACCTTATCATGGAACGATACAATATTATCCAGCTATAGAATATCCATCTCAAAGTATATATCCTACTACTTTTACAACAATTCCATTTTATTAACATCCTCTTGTTTTTAGTATGTTCGGCTTGGCGACATGCCGTCACTTGCTAGTCCAAGTCGTGCTACCTAAATCCTCGTTTTTGTTATTCTCGAAAGTAAACTTTTGAATAGAAGTTTACTTTCATTTTCATCAACATAAAAAACCACAACAATCGCTGTGGTTTTGACTAAGACTATGTTGTAAATGCTCATAGCATTGTATGTTGGGTTTCAATTGTAAGTTCCAATGTAAACTTTTAGATATTAGTTTACATTCATTTCCCCTTAATCATTGACTTCTCACCAATTTCTCTGATATCCTCAATTCACACAACAAAAGTATACATTCAAAACACTTTAAATAAAGAGGTCGAAAATCCATGAACAAAAAACCACATCTCATTGATGTCCAACCCATCCGTAGCAAAGAACAGATCGAAGATATGAAATGGGCTCTTAAACGTCATTGTTCCGAACGAGACTATATCCTATTTTTAATTGGCATTCATACCGGATTACGCGTTAGTGATCTACTTCAACTTAAAACACAAACCATAGTAAAGCTAAAACAAAAAAAGAGAAAAGAATTCAAAATCAAAGAAGGAAAAACAAAGAAAGAACGCATGATTAACCTTACTTCTATTTTTGATGAAGTCTATTCGTATGCCCAAACACTAGAAAATACCTGGTTATTCCCTTCTCGAAAAGGAGACAAACCCATTAGTAAAATCCAGGCTTATCGACAATTGCAAAAAGCCGGAGATTTTGCCGGTGTAGAATCCATTGGTACCCACACCATGCGCAAAACCTTCGGCTATTGGTTCTATAGACAAACAAAAGATGTTGCTATGTTGCAAGAAATACTCAATCACAGTACACCACAAATCACCTTGAAATACATTGGTATTAATAAAGAGGAAAAAGATAATATCCTTGATACATTTCTTATATAAGAGATTATACAAAAAAATACGTTATATATAATAAGATATCATCACCAATATTAGGTTAATACATATAACAATTAAATTGAAGGAGTTGATAAAAATATGAAAGATATTTATAAATTATTAAACCATATAAAGATAAACAATGATGATTTTAAAGAAATAAGAACAACTGAGTTGGAAAAAAACAGAGTAAAAGAAAGACTATTTATATCTATAAACAAACAAAAACACTTAAATAAATAATATCTATCATTCCAAAACTCATACGAAAAAGAACCATTTATTAAAATATTATTCCAATTCAAATAATCATATTATGAACTTTAATTTTAAAATTAAAAAGAAGTGGGAAATGATAAAAATCCATCATTTCCCACTTCTTTAAAACTTCAACTTATAACTAAATTATTTGAACTTAATTCAATTTGACGATCACAAAATTCAGCTACATAAGGATCATGTGTAACAATCACCAATGTCTTTCCATCACGATTTAATTCTTTCAAAAATTCCAAAACCATATCACGATTTTTTGAATCTAATGCACCCGTAGGTTCATCAGCTAAAATAATTTCACATGGTTTCAACATTAATCTTGCTAATGCTACTCTTTGTTGTTCACCACCACTTAATTCATAAATTTTATGCTTCATTTTATTAGAGAGCCCAACTTTATCCATTACTTTTTGTTTTAATTCTTCTTTATTTACAACCTTTTTAAATTTTAAAGCTATATCTAGGTTTTTACTAACTGTTTCCTGATCAATTAATGCATAGTTTTGAAACAAAAAACCTATTTTTTCACGTAATAAATTCACATTATCCTTATAATTTATTTTTTCTCCATCAATTAATACTTCACCAGCATCAAAAGGTTCTAGAGATCCCATAATATTCAATAATGTTGACTTCCCTATCCCACTTGGACCTACTAATGCAACCATTTCCCCACGAGAAATTTTTAAATTTATATCTTGAAAAATATAATGTGAATTATATTTTTTACTTAATTTTTTCACTTCAATCATTTCTATTCTCCTTTAACAACAGATACAATTTCTTTATATTCTAAAATCCTTACAATAAAGTTAATCAATAACAATTCTAAACATATTAATGCTAAATTAGATGAAATAACAAATAATGAAAAACCAAACAATACTACAGAAGATACTAAAGTTATAAACCACGAACCTAAAGAAACATAAATAAATTTATAATGTTTATTTATAAATGAATAACCATGAATTGTTTTAACAGCTAAGATATATTTATTACGCTCTAAATAATTCAATACTGTAATAAAAATAATCGAGAGCAACGTTATACTCACAAATAACAGTGTAAATTTCAACATTAAACTTTCTTGCTTTAAATCATTAATTTTTTTAGATACTGATCCATATACTCCTGGAGTTCCCATAATTAATTCTTCTGTTTTAGTATCTGAAATAACTGGTAATAATTCTTTATAAGAATTGTTAATATCTACAACTTTAGTAAAAATACGACCATTACCTAAAAAGCTTGTATAACTTTCCGGACCAAAAGTATTAGAATCAATTAAAACTAAAATAGAATCTATTACCGATTCATTTTTAAATGAATTAGTATGATCATATAAAAAATTACTTTGGTTATTCTTTATATAATGAAAATCAATAGTTATATTTTGCAAATTCATTTCATCTTTAGTCATCTCTTTAATAAACACCTTATCAAAATATTTTTGTAATCTAAAATATTTTAAAAAGTGACTTCTAATTTCTTTTTCCATTGAGCGATATTTCTCTGGTACTAATAATGTCAATTCTGTATCACTCTTTGGTTTCAAACCTTCTAACGATTTATTATTAATATCAAAAACTGGATGCATTTTTAAATAATTACTATTAATAACAATATATTTGTTTGAAATATTTTCAGAGTAATTAATATCTGGTGCACCCGGCATAAAATAATCAGAAGGAGCTACTACAATTGAACGTTCTTCAACTTCTTTATATAAATCAACTATATTTTTAGCATTTTGATAATGTAATTGCCTATCATTTGCTGAATCAGATGCTTTCCCTCCATATTCAAAAAAAACATATGATTTAACTTTATCCCAATCTTTAACTCTATCAATTTTCATATTTAAATCTTTTTGTTTATCCACTATATTAAAAATTAAAAACACCATTACAAAAGATGCTATATATTTTGCTGTTATATTTAAAACATTAACAAACCTAAAAGGTTGTTTATTTTTAATCATTTTTTGAATAGTAACAAACCTTATAACAAAGAAAACCAAACTACTAATAAGCATAGTAATCAAAATATATATTAAAAAGATTAATATGCTAAACAAAACAAACTCTAAAAACCTATTCCCTTCATATTTAACCCAAACAAAAGTAAAGAAAATACCTAAAATCGGAAACATAATATACAAAATCAATTTCATTTTTTCAAATAACATCTGAAAATAAATAGTTCTCTTCCTGTACCCATAAAGTTTTAAAATAGCTAATTCCTTATATCGCATAAAAATTTCATATAACGTAACAAAAAATAACATAACAATGAAAATAATTACACTTAACATTAAAATAAATATACCTGGCATCGCAAAAAATGTACTAATAACATATTTAAAGTCTAATGAATTATAGCTATTATAAACTAATCCCAAACTTGATAATTTATCTGTAATCAATTTATATTGACTACTATTTTTATATTGAAAACTATAAAAACCTATTACTGATTTTTCTTCCGCTTTTAATAAAGGCTGAAGTACCATATTTGAACTTTTATTAAATAATTCAATATCTCCACTATTAGTTGAAAAAACTCCTTTATTATTTATATTACTATTATTTATAGGAATAACATCTCTTACTTTAGACGGAACATAAATTGAATAATAATAATCATAATTAACTCCACCTTTATTAGATGTAGAATATTGCTTTTTATATACATTAATCTTATTATCTTTTGCAAATTGATCTAACTCATTTAAAATATCAATATTTTTTTTATCTTTTTTCCATGATGTTACCTCAAATGTAGAAACATTCTCTCCTGGAAAATATATTTGTTCATATGACTCTTTTAAATCAAATAAAAAAACACTTAAAGAAGAACATATTAAAAAACCTAAACTTATTATAATTAAAATTACTTTTTTCATTATTTCACCTATTATCTTTTAATTATTATATATAAATTTATATATAAAAAGATTCCAGTAGAATACACTGAAATCTTTTTATACATAATCAATTAATTATTGAACATTATAAAACGTTCTAATAGAATTATACCAACTATATGTAGCAGAAGCTTTTGCCCAATCACCAGGAGCTTTCCAACCACTAGGGTACGTTTTATCTCCCACTTTAACTGCTGAGCTATGCACTAACTCATCATGATAGTAATGAGAATAAACAATACCATCTTCATACCAATGCTTCCACGTACCACCTTCAACGCTAACTGTTTCTGCAGCAGCAGCAGTAGCAAAAGCACCTAAACAAGCAGCACCTAATACAAAACTAGAAACTTTCTTCTTTAAATTCATTTTTTTACCTCCTAAAGAATAAATTGGAATTTCCAATGAATGCTAAATAAGCATATCTTTATTTTGAAATATTAACAATATAATTTCAAAATAAAACCATATGCAATAATTCATATACTATTAACTCTATATTAAAATTTATAAATTCATTGTAATAAATAAAGCAAGGGAATGCTTGTAGACTGATCTATACTGCATTCCCTTATTGTATGTATGTTATATTTCTATTCTTCTTTTTCCGACATTGGAACTCTACAAAATATCAATCATATTTAATTTTTAAACAAACCGAAAAAACCTTTCCGTTTTTGTTTCTGATTTTGCTTCTGTATATCTCTAATATTTTCAAGCAATAACTGATCTCGCTTCTCTAGCTTCTTCTCTATAAAAACTTCTAATTCGCTATTTTTACCTTCTACTTCAGTTAATTTTTTCTCCGTATTAGCTAAATGCTCTTTTGTAGTAACTAATTCATTCGTAATTTCCTGTAATTTTTGAACAAGCGCTTGATTGAACTGATTTTGTAATTGTTGATTTTCTAATACTTCATCCAATTTCTTTTCTAATTCCGATTTTTCTTCTTTTGAAACAAACGAATCAAGTTCCCCATTTCGCCATGCCCGAACCTGATCATAAGACCATTTTTGTACCTGTATTTTTTCTTTAATTGCTGTTAATTCTTCTATATTTACTTTAGAGTACCTACGATGCCCTCCCTGACTTCGTTCCGTTTGTATATTAAATTCGTTTGACCATACTTTTAATAAATCAGGGGTCACCCCTAAACGATCCGCAACGATTTTCGGTGTATACATTTCCGATTTTAGTTCCAATTTCAATTCCTCCCCCAAAAACGGAATACATTTTTTACTCATAAACACTATTAAATCAACACTTTAATCAAAATCGGAATTAACTTACAACTGATATCACAACCGATTTTAAAAACGAATTAATTTCGAAATACATTTCAATTTTAACACTAATACTTATTACTTCTCGATAATAACATCAAAATCTTTTTTATTTATACAAGATTTTATGCAAAAAAAGAATAGCAAGGATCCTCCGGATCCCCACTATATCAACCATGTATAAAATCCTGTATAAGAAATAAATAGACATAAAAACAAGAATCCTTGTATTTACAAAGATTCTATCAAAATATTTGCTACCGATAATGAGACGTTATGTTAACTGAGTATGTATAAAATATACATCCAACTTTCAGCACCTTATTACTCTTTCTAAATGGTACAATTAGGAAAAAGGGAGAGATATTATGCTGTCTGTATTGTTTGCAATGGTTCCACTCGTTTTTCTCATTCTGATTTGGGACAATCTTCGGCTGATTAGAAATAATTCCGAACAACAGATTAAGCAGAATGAACAGATTATCAAACTTTTAGAAGAGAACAAACAGAAGTAAGGAACATTTCCTTCTTCAAAACGGGAGGGGTTTGTAATAACTACCAATAACGCATGTTATATTAACTAAATTAGCTTAAGATTAAATCATTGGAGGAAAAAATATGAAAAATAAAATACCTCTAATAACATTCATTTTAGCTGCTTTATTTGTAGCTGGAGGTTTTGCATTCTTCTACTGGATCAAAACATTCCCATTCAACTAAAGAAACCTAACTACCAATAACGAAAATTATGTAAATAAGCTGTCCATATGGACAGCTTATTATTATTTACTTAACGTGGTTTTGTTCTGGTCTTTTGATTTGAAATTTGCTTTTTGGCTAGAGTGCTGGCGCGTCGTGTGGGGGCGAAACCCCACGTATTACGTATCTATTCTTTGAATAAGAACTATTTTGGGACGAATGATCTAAGCGGTTCGGCTCGTACACTTGCTAGTCCAAGTCGAGAACCATTGCTTTGCTTTTTGTCTGTCGGCTTGGCGAGAAAAACACACGAGCCGAAAAAAGTTTTGCAAGGACAGGAAAAAAAAGAAAAGGCGATAGCCTTTAGGTGAGGATTAACGAACCGACTTTTTTTCTCCTGAAGGTGGAGATTTTTGAGCGTTGTTTGCTCAAAAATACTACCTGTTCCTTGCGGAACTTTTAGCCTTTAATAATAGTGATAATAGAGAGCATCTACAAAAAATGTGTAAATCCCTTGATATGACTGGGTTGAATACACTTTTTGGGGTGTGACGTTTTCGTCACACTTTTAAGCCTTTTTGTGACGTTTTCGTCACACCTAAAAAAATACAAATAAGTAACAAAGTGGATAACATGCTTTAAAATACATATAAAAAAGACTATATCAAATTGATACAGTCTAAAAAAATCGAGCTGGTAATTTTACTTTTTTACCATTTTGATCTTTAAGATTTTTCAAAGAATATTGAAACAATCTCATCGTTAATTTATCAAGTTTTACTTCATTTTTTCGAGGTGCACAAATCATTATGTAAGGATTTACCACCCATGTTCTAGGACTTACAGTGCGACCATTTTCAATAATTTGTCCAGCACCTTCTGGATTAAGTAAAATTTCTTTTTTCTTTAATGAATTCATAACCAAAGAAGTTTTTTCTCTTGATTTTCCTATCATTTCAGCAATTTCAGAAACAGTTGCTGCTTTTGGTAACTCAAAATCTTCCTCAGCGCTCTTTCGTTTCCTTTTAAATTTATCATCTCTACAAATAATAACATTACTTCTAAATTCCAAATAAGCTTGAATTCTAAATAAAAAACTTTCTTCTGCTTGAGTTAAATAACCAATACTATTCAACAAATCTAAATTTCTGTGCATTACTTGATTAAATGGCTCTCCAGCAAATGGATCTTTATTAGTTCCAACATAATGGTCTTCTCCAGTTAATTCTTTTAACTGTTGTAAAAGAGATTTTTTTAGTTCTTCAGCTTGGTCTCTTTGTTTTCCATCTTTCTCAAAATCTCTTTTTCTGGCATTTCTATCAGCTTTATTTAAAGCTTGTCCCAATTCTTCATTCATTGTTAATTCCTCCTCTAAATTAAGGGAATCAACAAAAACACCTATTTTTTGCTATTTGATTATAAAACAAATTATGATAATCTATAATCAGATAAATGAAGTCTAGGTATTTTCATAGAATACCCTATAAAAAGAGTCATGTTCCAGCATGGCTCTTTTTTTCATTCTATCACGTTTTCAATAACCTTAAAGATAAAAACAAAGTTTCCCTGTTTTTTTACCGTTCCATGTCAAATCCACGATGTTTATTCATTTCTTTTTTATGCTCACGTTCAAATTGATTATCTATTCCCTTACTATCCAATTCATTTTTAACAATCCCTCTAAACGCCTTAAATTGCTCTTTAAAAACTTTTTTCGTTTGTACATACAAAACTCTTATATTCGTCTGTAAACCCTTTATATAAGCTTTTAATGAGCTAATTTCTCTATTTAACACACCAACTTCTTTTTGTAACTGATTTTTTTCTTGTTTCAATGTTCGATTTTCTTCCATCCATCCCTCTGCATGCACTTTTAAACTCTCATTCTCTTTCACAAAATCTGTCTTTTTCAAACGCTCATAATCCTTTTTGATAGTAACCGCTGCATTCACTTGTTTTGTAAATTCTTGATATTGTTCCGGTGATAATACATAATTTCTTGTCTGTTTCTTCTTGACTTCAGCTTTCCCAATCATTTTATCCTGTACTTGTGTTATTACTTCTTTACGCAAAAACGGAATTACAACCGGCTCATTTGGCACTTGATCCGTAGCACTATCTAATTCTTTTTGCATTTGTTTTACTCTTTTTTCTAACTCTATATGACGCTGGCCAATTAACTGCAACTTTTCACTTTCACTCTCTACTTGTTGTTTCACTATCTCTAATTCTTTGTAGTTATCAACGACATCACTTTCCAAACTCTTTTTCGCTACTTGTAATTCATTTGTTTTCTCTTCAACATTTTTTAAGTGATGATCAATCGTTTGTAACTGCGTTTCTTTTTCTTGTACTTGATTCTCAACAATTGATTTTGTTTCTGCATATTCCTTGTATTGACGGACTTTCATGTATTTATGTGAACCTACATTGGCACGTTCAAAATTCGGGATGTGTTCTTTCGCTAATTGCTCAATATAGGCCGTTTCTAATTCTCTCCAATGTGCAATTAACTTTCTTCCCGTTCCTTCTACACCTTGTTGTTGCAAAGCCCTATCCATTCCGACACGCTTCGTTAATCCTCGACTACTTTCGAAATGCGGTACATAGTTAATATGTAAATGCGGATTGGCTTCATCATCATGTAAAACCATGTTATAGACTGCTAGATTTGGATTTCGCCCTTGAAACGCCTCCGCATACTGTTTTAACGCTTCTTTTTTAGCTTCCCTATACTTTGGGTCATCTTTACCCTCTCCGACCGCTACAACCAATTCTCGTTGCTCATGTGTCTTATCGTCTTTATGTATTTTGTCATAGTAGTCATTAATCTTACGGTCATTCCGTTTTTGTTTCTCGTTATACTTGTCCACTGCTTCTTGAAAGATATCCTTGTATACACTTCGGATGTCCTTTTGAACAAAGTAAATATTCTCCTCTGACCTGGATGGATCTATACCAGAATTTCCATGAATGTTTTCTCTGTTATTGTGGCTTAATGAACTTTGATGAGATTGATTAAATGAGATAGACCCCAACAT
>NZ_CP036132.1:297500-302500 GCF_018742245.1 Bacillus mycoides | reverse complement strand
CCCGTACATTACTGGGTTCCACAAGAAATTCTTTTCTAGCAACTTCATTTACTCTTCTTATCTTAATTACAATATCTCTTTCTAACAGTGCACACACTCTTCTTCACTCTCCTGAACCATTCATAATAGAATGAACCAACTAATAGACTAGATCCAATTAATATTAAAAATTATGATGAGTAAAGACCAATCAGTAGATTATTTCATAAAACCAGTTGGAGATAGAATAATTGGTTCGTTTACAGATTTCACGATACTTTCATATAAAAACACTTATTGTTTTTATACACATCAACTATAGACAAGAACAAGACGCTAAAACATATGAACATGCAGCTAATCTATACGGTCTATCGTGAGAGTGGTGATCGCACACTACAATCTTGCACGTCAGCGATACCAAAAATGGACTTCGCCTTTGGTAGCAAGAATCACACTAATGTTAATCAGGTTGCCCCTTTAGCAGTGGGAGTGTCAATAAATCCAATATTAATAATCAAATATACTTTACTGAAGAACCACTTCACTAAAGTATGTAAAGTTACAAGCTATACTAGAAATCCAAACCTAGTATGATAACTCTTCTTTAAACACATATGTCCAATAGAAAATAAGCACCTCAATTGATTGAGTATGCCCATTACACCCTTCAAGAACAAACGTTCCAACCTCTTGTTATACACCACTACTTCCTTGCATTTAAGTAATCATACTATAATTTTTCACTTACACTTATCTTCTATATAAAAGCTACAAAATTATAAAATTTAAAGAGTTGTATCCTATATCTATATACGGACAACCGTAAGCTTTTCCATTAGAAGAACAAATAGAGTATATAAGAAAACAAACTGATTTTATTCCCGATGAACCCATTCTTCTTCCAACTTATTTATATCAACGTGATAATAAAGACAAATATGCTGTTCAAATAGCAACCGGTGGCCAATTATACTTTAATTACCTTATTTATAAGGCTACAAAAAAAGATTCTTATCCAACTACTAGAGGAAACAAGTAGAACTTATAAAGAAGCTGAACACTATGTACAAGAGCAGTTCCAATATTACTACTCACAACTGATCTTCCCGCCCCAGAGATTCCCTTAGGAATTTCGTGTAACAAACTGCAAAAAAGATTATAGAGTCTAAACATTAATCCACACATCTTTATCCAAAATGTTATATGCGAAAGTAATACATAAGACTTTCAAGAACTATATTTTGAAATTATCGCCGCTCTTCAAAAGCCAGATTCAGAAAAAAGAACACGCCCTATTATCTTTTTAACTCCACCACTTTCACCATATAACTACTTAAAACAAATAAAGTGAAGGCTAATAATCAGTGGGGGTTTACGGGCAACAGGGCTCCCACCTAACTTCTTTGCTCCAGCTAAATTTTGAGGTGGGAGTTTTACTGCCCGCAAATAGCGGGATAAATGAAGCAATTAGCCTGTTACAATGAACTTTTTTCTTCAAAATTTTTCATGTACCACTATTCGGGTTCACTTCAATTTAACATGCGGTAGATTCTTTGCTATTCACGAATTAAAGCCATTATCATACGAAACAATTCAGAGATTAAACATCCCGTCATTAAAGATGTCTAAAAAAAAGATCCTCATAAATGGAGTGAACTTGTTTAAAAGCCATATTTATTCAGTTTATTATCTTCATTGATCCGTGGATATGTTACTTGCTCATGAACGTTTTGAGCTTATCGATGTAAGAAACAAAGTAAAGCCTATAATGAATAACAATTTTATATAAATACGCTTACCTTTAAACAAATAAGCTTGTTATCAATAGGTTTCTTGAACCATAGATAACAAGCTTATTTCATTAAACACAAAAAAGACGAGTCATTCTGACTCGTCTTAAAGTTGCTTGGCGACGTCCTACTCTCACAGGGACAAGGTCCCAACTACCATCGGCGCTAGAGAGCTTAACTTCCGTGTTCGGTATGGGAACGGGTGTGACCTCTCTGCCATCATCACCAAACTGATGAAGGTATATTCCTTCAAAACTAGATAACATTTGCTTCATATTATATGGTTAAGTCCTCGATCTATTAGTATTCGTCAGCTCCACATGTCACCATGCTTCCACCTCGAACCTATCAACCTGATCATCTTTCAGGGATCTTACTAGCTTACGCTATGGGAAATCTCATCTTGAGGGGGGCTTCATGCTTAGATGCTTTCAGCACTTATCCCTTCCGCACATAGCTACCCAGCTATGCCCTTGGCAGAACAACTGGTACACCAGCGGTGCGTCCATCCCGGTCCTCTCGTACTAAGGACAGCTCCTCTCAAATTTCCTGCGCCCACGACGGATAGGGACCGAACTGTCTCACGACGTTCTGAACCCAGCTCGCGTACCGCTTTAATGGGCGAACAGCCCAACCCTTGGGACCGACTACAGCCCCAGGATGCGATGAGCCGACATCGAGGTGCCAAACCTCCCCGTCGATGTGGACTCTTGGGGGAGATAAGCCTGTTATCCCCGGGGTAGCTTTTATCCGTTGAGCGATGGCCCTTCCATGCGGAACCACCGGATCACTAAGCCCGACTTTCGTCCCTGCTCGACTTGTAGGTCTCGCAGTCAAGCTCCCTTATGCCTTTGCACTCTACGAATGATTTCCAACCATTCTGAGGGAACCTTTGGGCGCCTCCGTTACACTTTAGGAGGCGACCGCCCCAGTCAAACTGCCCACCTGACACTGTCTCCCGGGTCGATAAGACCCGTAGGTTAGAATTTCAATACAGTCAGGGCGGTATCCCACCAGCGCCTCCACCGAAGCTAGCGCTCCGGTTTCAATGGCTCCCGCCTATCCTGTACAAACTGTACCAAAATTCAATATCAGGCTACAGTAAAGCTCCACGGGGTCTTTCCGTCCTGTCGCGGGTAACCTGCATCTTCACAGGTACTATAATTTCACCGAGTCTCTGGTTGAGACAGTGCCCAAATCGTTACACCTTTCGTGCGGGTCGGAACTTACCCGACAAGGAATTTCGCTACCTTAGGACCGTTATAGTTACGGCCGCCGTTTACTGGGGCTTCAGTTCAGAGCTTCGCTTACGCTAACCCCTCTCCTTAACCTTCCAGCACCGGGCAGGTGTCAGCCCCTATACTTCGCCTTACGGCTTCGCAGAGACCTGTGTTTTTGCTAAACAGTCGCTTGGGCCTATTCACTGCGGCTTTCCGTTAAGAAAGCACCCCTTCTCCCGAAGTTACGGGGTCATTTTGCCGAGTTCCTTAACCAGAGTTCTCTCGCACACCTTAGGATTCTCTCCTCGCCTACCTGTGTCGGTTTGCGGTACAGGCACCTTTTATCTCGCTAGAAGCTTTTCTTGGCAGCGGGGAATCAAAGACTTCGCTCCATAAGGAGCTTCCCCATCACAGCTCAGCCTTCACGATAAGCGGATTTGCCTACTTATCAGCCTAACTGCTTGGACGTGCACAACCAATCGCACGCTTCTTCTATCCTTCTGCGTCCCTCCATTGCTCAAACGATAAAGAGGTGGTACAGGAATATCAACCTGTTGTCCATCGCCTACGCCTGTCGGCCTCGGCTTAGGTCCTGACTAACCCTGAGCGGACGAGCCTTCCTCAGGAAACCTTAGGCATTCGGTGGACGGGATTCTCACCCGTCTTTCGCTACTCATACCGGCATTCTCACTTCTAAGCGCTCCACCAGTCCTTCCGGTCTGACTTCACTGCACTTAGAACGCTCCCCTACCACTGATACCATTGGTATCAATTCGCAGCTTCGGTGGTGTATTTAGCCCCGGTACATTTTCGGCGCAGAGTCACTCGACTAGTGAGCTATTACGCACTCTTTAAATGGTGGCTGCTTCTGAGCCAACATCCTAGTTGTCTAAGCAACTCCACATCCTTTTCCACTTAATACACACTTTGGGACCTTAGCTGGCGATCTGGGCTGTTTCCCTCTTGACTACGGATCTTATCACTCGCAGTCTGACTCCTAAGGATAAGTCATTGGCATTCGGAGTTTGACTGAATTCGGTAATCCGATGAGGACCCCTAGTTCAATCAGTGCTCTACCTCCAAGACTCTTACACTTAAGGCTAGCCCTAAAGCTATTTCGGGGAGAACCAGCTATCTCCAGGTTCGATTGGAATTTCTCCGCTACCCACACCTCATCCCCGCACTTTTCAACGTGCGTGGGTTCGGGCCTCCATTCAGTGTTACCTGAACTTCACCCTGGACATGGGTAGATCACCTGGTTTCGGGTCTACGACCACGTACTAAACGCCCTATTCAGACTCGCTTTCGCTGCGGCTCCGCCTCTTCAGCTTAACCTCGCACGGGATCGTAACTCGCCGGTTCATTCTACAAAAGGCACGCCATCACCCATTAACGGGCTCTGACTATTTGTAGGCACACGGTTTCAGGATCTCTTTCACTCCCCTTCCGGGGTGCTTTTCACCTTTCCCTCACGGTACTGGTTCACTATCGATCACTAGGGAGTATTTAGCCTTGGGAGATGGTCCTCCCAGATTCCGACGGAATTTCACGTGTTCCGCCGTACTCAGGATACATTCAAGAGAGAACGAAGTTTCGACTACGGGGTTGTTACCCTCTGTGACGGACCTTTCCAGGTCGCTTCGTCTACCTCGTTCCTTTGTAACTCCGTATAGAATGTCCTACAACCCCAAGAGGCAAGCCTCTTGGTTTGGGCTAGATTCCGTTTCGCTCGCCGCTACTCAGGAAATCGCATTTGCTTTCTCTTCCTCCAGGTACTTAGATGTTTCAGTTCCCTGGGTCTGTCTTCCATACCCTATGTATTCAGGTAAGGATACCATACCATTACGTATAGTGGGTTTCCCCATTCGGAAATCTTCGGATCAAAGCTTACTTACAGCTCCCCGAAGCATATCGGCGTTAGTCCCGTCCTTCATCGACTCCTAGTGTCAAGGCATCCACCGTGCGCCCTTTCTAACTTAACCAAACTAAAATTAAAAAAATATGAGCT
>NZ_CP036132.1:292500-295000 GCF_018742245.1 Bacillus mycoides | reverse complement strand
CCTTCCCCTGATCCTTTGCGAATTTCGCCAAACGATGTGCATCAAAAGTATTTGTTGGCTTCATCTCTTCAAAATTGAAACTCAAACCCATACTAGCTGCATGATTGCCTAGTTGTATATTATTACGATTAGCTTCTTCAACACTAATTCCATACTTCGATGCAAGCACTTCATTAATACTCGTTCCAGAGTAGATCGGAGCATTTTGATCTAATTCAAAACTTTTAAACTCAACTTCAACATCTTTCTTATGTGGAAATTGCTCTAAAGCCATTTCTAATCTACGCTTCCCAATATAGCAAAACGGGCATACAAAGTCAGACCAAACTTCAATTTTCATATGAACACCTCATTAACATTTATTTTTCAATCATTGTAGCACTGACGTTACGGAATTCAAAAATTTATGCCTCAAGAAGTTACGACTACTAATCAAAGAAGATTTCATACCCATATACACACTTCAATTGTAAATGAGCTCCTTGTTCAACATTCCTATATCTCACTATATATTTAGCCATAATATAGCTGTTCTCATAATAGTTGAAAAGCACCTGTATTATTTCCATAGATTATGTACTACTTCCCTATACTTAATAACAAAAAAACATCCCTCAAAACGCTACTATTATAAGAATAAAAAATTAAACAAGCCCGTCTATATAAAATGCAATTATATAGACGGGCTTGTTTAATAGATTGAGCAAACTGCGAACTCAAAGGAAGCAATTATACAAATCTATATTTTTGAAATTATGAACGGAGTTATTTTCAAAAGTATATTAGTGAAGAAGATTTAGATGTCCAATCATGAAGAAGAAATATTTACCGGTAGAAATAACTCTAATGTTTATTAGTTAAGGGATACTGTATACAGGATTTCAAGGAAAAATAGCTATACAATTCATAAACCATTAAAACATTTAGAGCATAGAAGCTTCAATTATGCGCCAAATTTTTTAGAAATTAATTATAAAAGAAAAGAGATTCCCTCTTATATTGAAGATATGACCAATAATGCTCATATGACGAAATACATATAGTTTAATGAACGCTTAATAAAAATAGCGAAAACACTTCGCCTTTATCATGATTCTGTAAATAATTTTCCATCTGGTATGATTTAGCAATCCATATTTCCACTCTTGTTTCTAACGAAACAAATATACAAAAAAACACAAGTCAAAAGACTTGTGTTTTAGCTTGCTTGGCGACGTCCTACTCTCACAGGGACAAGGTCCCAACTACCATCGGCGCTAGAGAGCTTAACTTCCGTGTTCGGTATGGGAACGGGTGTGACCTCTCTGCCATCATCACCAAACTATTGAAGGTATATTCCTTCAAAACTAGATAACATTTGCTTCATATTATATGGTTAAGTCCTCGATCTATTAGTATTCGTCAGCTCCACATGTCACCATGCTTCCACCTCGAACCTATCAACCTGATCATCTTTCAGGGATCTTACTAGCTTACGCTATGGGAAATCTCATCTTGAGGGGGGCTTCATGCTTAGATGCTTTCAGCACTTATCCCTTCCGCACATAGCTACCCAGCTATGCCCTTGGCAGAACAACTGGTACACCAGCGGTGCGTCCATCCCGGTCCTCTCGTACTAAGGACAGCTCCTCTCAAATTTCCTGCGCCCACGACGGATAGGGACCGAACTGTCTCACGACGTTCTGAACCCAGCTCGCGTACCGCTTTAATGGGCGAACAGCCCAACCCTTGGGACCGACTACAGCCCCAGGATGCGATGAGCCGACATCGAGGTGCCAAACCTCCCCGTCGATGTGGACTCTTGGGGGAGATAAGCCTGTTATCCCCGGGGTAGCTTTTATCCGTTGAGCGATGGCCCTTCCATGCGGAACCACCGGATCACTAAGCCCGACTTTCGTCCCTGCTCGACTTGTAGGTCTCGCAGTCAAGCTCCCTTATGCCTTTGCACTCTACGAATGATTTCCAACCATTCTGAGGGAACCTTTGGGCGCCTCCGTTACACTTTAGGAGGCGACCGCCCCAGTCAAACTGCCCACCTGACACTGTCTCCCGGGTCGATAAGACCCGTAGGTTAGAATTTCAATACAGTCAGGGCGGTATCCCACCAGCGCCTCCACCGAAGCTAGCGCTCCGGTTTCAATGGCTCCCGCCTATCCTGTACAAACTGTACCAAAATTCAATATCAGGCTACAGTAAAGCTCCACGGGGTCTTTCCGTCCTGTCGCGGGTAACCTGCATCTTCACAGGTACTATAATTTCACCGAGTCTCTGGTTGAGACAGTGCCCAAATCGTTACACCTTTCGTGCGGGTCGGAACTTACCCGACAAGGAATTTCGCTACCTTAGGACCGTTATAGTTACGGCCGCCGTTTACTGGGGCTTCAGTTCAGAGCTTCGCTTACGCTAACCCCTCTCCTTAACCTTCCAGCACCGGGCAGGTGTCAGCCCCTATACTTCGCCTTACGGCTTCGCAGAGACCTGTGTTTTTGCTAAACAGTCG